>CAYWUO010000037.1:0-15056 GCA_964461285.1 uncultured Pirellulales bacterium | reverse complement strand
GGTCGCTTGGCTCATAATCATCCCGAATAATCGCAACATCATAGTAATCATCGCTGACAGCAACTAATTTCTGCTCCACAGCCCCTGTCCAATACTCTGAATCTGCATCCTGAGGATTAAGAATAAGGCCTTTGGCGTGTATCAATCCCGATTCAGCCAGATAATCCATCTGGCTTCGAAGTATCATATTTTCGCCACACGATAGTTCAACATCGCTCCGGGATAAAAAACCCAGAGACAAAATCGTTATCGTCATAATAACAAACAAGACAACAAGCAATGCGGCCCCTTGTCTTTGTTCGTTTGCAATTTTCGATTTTAAATCTCTGATTTTTAATCTCTTTCTAATCATCATCATCTATAAGACCAACTCCGTCCCCGTCGAGCAGATTCTCCGCCCAGCCACGCATAGAAGCATTTATTTGATACTGATGAACAATATCATTTTCAACAAGGTCAAATGAGATACTGACAAATCTGCTATACGGCGGTAACACGTCAAAGCCAAACCGCACATCGCTGCACTGCGGCAACACTGGCGTATATCTTTCTTCACATTGCGAGATAAGCATATTTTTAAGCCAAATCTGTCCAACAGCATCTACCTGCCCGGGGATGCTTCTAAACGATAATTCAAACCACTCAGGACAATCAGTGAACTCAAGAATCCTTATGCTATCTGAATCGCTTCCTTTTTCGATATATGCTATTTCGAACACATCGATTATCCCATTCTCAGGATTATCATCCGCCTTCCAAAGCACAATACTATCCTCTGTTGCGGCGCATATTAGTTTGCAGTGTCGAACCAGCTCTGAAATCCTGAGCGTAGCGAGACGCACTTGTGCCTGTTTCAGACTCGTATCGCCGCTTGTATCATTGGCTGCTCCCATAGCAAATGCCAGTGTTGCTACGGCAGCTAAAACTATGCCGGCAACAACCAGAGCAACCAATAATTCAACTAATGTAAGTCCCTGATAATTTAAAGCCGACAGCGGCCGTTTTATCCTTGTCATCTCTTTTACTTGCCCACAAGCAGATTTATATTTGCGATTTCTTTTCCGCTATGATACACACGCACAGTAACGCGAATAAATTTCGGCGCTACTGCCCCGGTTTCCTGCGGCATATAAACGTATTCACAACTCACGTCTCTGCTAAATTTAGCGTAATTCGAACTGGTAAATACGGCACCGCCCGCATCCTTTACCTGGCCCTGTGTCTCAGAGTAACCATCATAGTTGCTCACTATGTCCTCGAATGGGGTATTAACAATCTGCTCAATTAAATCGCTCGCCAATTTTGCTCCCAAAGTTCTGCGTACACCTTCAGCCTGCACCTTTGCTCCGCTTGTAAAAGGCAGTAATACACCGGCCGCTGCGATACCCAATACAACAGTAGCCATCATCGCCTCAGCGAGCGTAAAGCCCCGGCGTATTTTGCCGTAATATCTGCTGCTAATAGTCATAGTATAGTTTTCCGTTCTGGTCATCTCCTATATTGTCGGAACGTATCTCCGATGTAGCCGCTTTATATATCCAGCCGTGACTGTCATCAGCTTCAGCAGGAAATACCTCACCATCACCAAGCATTTGCACTGAGCTTTTGCCGTTGAAAGGATTAACCGGTATCTTCTGCACATACGGGCCGCGATTAAACCCGGCAGTACCTACTGGAGCGGATTGACCGTTAGCATTGCTTGACATTGTGGCATGCTCGATAAAGCCCTGCTCAGTGGGTGCAACACTGGTATCACCATCCGGATATCCGGGGCCAATTTCCAGGTGCTGGCTCCTGTAAACTAAAATGAACCTGCGAAGCAATTGCAAATCTGTTGCAAGCGCACTCACCTTGGCTGATGTCGTGCTGCCCGCAATAGCAGGTATGACAATAGCGGCCAAGACACCAAGCAAGACCACCACTATCATAATCTCGACAAGCGTGAAAGCCTTTGCTTTTCTCATCACCTATCCTTTCCATCTATCTGATGCTTTATTATCATCAAAAAGGCTGACCTGCCATTGGCTATTGCCTCAGCACGGTCAGCCTATTGTTTTCTCTGCGGTTTCCATGAATTTACACAGGCACCTTCGCCGTGTAAATATTCATATATCCAGACCTATCAAGTTTTTAAAGACCCACATGGTCATCCGTGTCTGCATGGAAAGCACCGCTCGTACTATCAAAATGCCAACCAGTATTGCCGCTACCAAGACTTGCATTGCCGGCTTCCACCTGGACAGTATCCAGGTCGTTGAACGCATTGGTCGGAACCTTCTGCAGATAGGGACCATAAGGACCTGCAGCATTCAAGGCGCCTGCTATGTCGGTCTTCAGAATCAAAGCATCCGAAAATGAAGCAGTGCCTGCGCCAGGCAAATCGTCATTATGCTGAACTTTATACAGCTCTATCTGAGAACGCATGGTCTGAAGATCGGTGCACAAACTCGACATCTTGGCCTCGGTGCTGGCCTCGGTAAACTGAGGTATCACGATAGCCGCTAAAATACCCAAGATGACTACCACAATCAGAATTTCTACTAATGTAAAACCACTTTTTGCTTTCATTTTTTACTCCTCGTTAAAGTTTTCTTTTTTCGGTTTGCTAAAATGCACAACCTTTGATAACGTCGTTCCTACACAATTCAAGGTATCGACTTAATCGATACGCTACTTTACTACCCACAACTTTTCTGTAATCTGCAAACCCCCAAAATAATTAAACCTTAAAATAGCCCTAAATAATACTTCAAGAAATTAACCCTCAATCACTTAACAGATAATAGAACTTTATAGTCCTACGTCCGAAAAACACTTTAGACAGCCTTTTTTCAGGAACTTCTAAAGTATCCAAGCAAAGTATAAAAAATAAACTTTTTGCTGCCAAATCTTCAAAATCACAAATAACAACAACAAACGTGGAGAATGTCCCAAAATAATCCCCCCATGCAATATGCAAACTGATTACTTATGTGATAATATATTCAGGTGTATTTTCTATATTTATTTTTCTTTTAATTTTCGCGCTGTGCTCAAGCTCTATCCGAATGTAATCGATGTCATGTAATGCAGACTCAATCTTATCGGCCCACTCAATCAGAACCACCGACTGTGGATAGCAAAAATCGTCAAAGCCGAGCATCTCAAACTCAGCAACAGAATCTAATCGATAAGCGTCTATATGGAAAATATTCAACCGCCCCGCATACTCATTAACAACAACAAACGTGGGACTGGTAACCTCCCTGCAGTCTTTTGCCCCTACGCCGGCCACAATACCCTTAATCAGATGCGTCTTGCCGCTGCCCAATGCCCCGCAAACAGCGATTATCTCACCACCCTTTAACTGTGAGCCGATTCTTCGGCCAAGCTTTAATGTCTGCTCAGGCGAATTCGAAACAACTTTATAATTCATAGACAATAATCAATCCCCAAGGTGGTCATATCCTTTGGCCTGCAAATCGCAAATTTGGCCATTCGGCATTTGTATCTGGATTTTTTCTGCTTCAGTAATTTGGCCGATTTGTGTAATCGGTATCGGCCCGTCCCACATCTTCAACAGTTCCTGACAATCTCTCTGCGAAAGAGTAAAAAGCAATTCAAAATCTTCGCCATCATTTAGCGCTGAACTTAGGGGGTCTTTGCTTTTTTGTGCTTCATCCGATATTGGAATCTGCTCTGCGCTTATTATAGCCCCCACGTGGCTGGCCTGGCAAATTCGCTTCAAATCAGTGCTAAGGCCATCGCTTATATCAATCATCGAATTTACTGTTACCATTTGTGCGATTTTCATCGCTTCTTTGACCCTCGGCTCAAATACCAGATGTTTTCCTCTCAATGCACCACCCAGCGAACCGGTCACACAGATATTATCACCAACCTTGGCACCCGAACGCCTGACCGGCCTGATACCAGCGCTTCTACTGAGCATTGCCACGCTTATTGCAAATGGATTATTCCCCTTCCAACTTGTAATATCACCGCCAATAAGTGCACAGCCAAATTTATCACCGGCAGCAGTAATTCCCGAGTGAAGCTGTTTTAATTCTTTCTCGCCGAATCCTTTAGGAAGCGCAACAGAAACAACAGCAGCTACAGGTATCGTCGCCATCGCTGCACAATCGCTGAGACTAACTGCCATAGCTTTGAATCCTGTCTGTTGTAAGGTTGCTTTTTTAAGGTCGAAATGTACTCCATCCAGCAGCATATCCGTAGTAACAAGAACCGACGTATCATCAGTAAGCCGAACCTCGGCCATATCATCACCAATACCAATGGGAAAATCTACTGATGATAATCTGCTTTGGCGTGCAAACCAGGCGGTTATTTCATCCTCACCGTTACTCATCGCTGCGCCAACTGTTTATTCCAATATGCAATCTGTCTTTTTGCCTGTTTGGGGCCGGCTGCACCTTCAGTTACATATCTATCTGCTACCTTTGCTGCAACAAGGTTTTCATACACATCCGGCTCAATTAAATCACAATACTGCTTGAACTGGTCCAAACCAAGCTCGGCTAATTTCTTACTCTGCCTCTCGCAGTAAGCAACCAAAAAGCCCACAATGCCGTGCGCCTCACGAAAGGCAACGCCTTTTGTTACCAAATACTCAGCCAGACTGGTAGCATCCAAAAATCCTTCATCCAGCCCAGCCAAAATCTTCTTCGTATTAAATTTCGTGTGCGAAACAACCGCTGCCGTCATATCCAGGCAGCCCTCGACTATATCGCTGGCAGTAAAAATGTGAACCTTGTCCTCCTGCAAATCGCGATTGTAGCCCGACGGCTGAGCCTTTAGAATCGTCAGCATAGCCATCAGAGAACCATAAACCGAACCAGTTTTGCCTCGAATCAGTTCGAGCACATCAGGATTGCGCTTCTGAGGCATCATACTCGACGATGTACAGTAGCTGTCGTCAATCCGCACAAAACCGAATTCCTCTGAAGAATAGATTATCCAATCCTCAGCCAATCTGGACAGATGAGTTGCAATAAGTGCACAATCAAAAATAAATTCTGCACAAAAATCCCTGTCGCTGACCGCATCAATACTGTTAAAGCTGATATCTGAAAAACCTAATTGCTGTGCGGTGTTTTTTCTATCCAACGGCAGCGTTGAGCCTGCTATCGCCCCACTACCTAAGGGAGATATATTGAGTAATTTAACACAGTTTTTCAGCCGAATATAATCACGCTCCAGCTGTTCTACAAAACTCAATAAATATGATGCAATAGACACCGGCTGTGCGCGCTGTAGATGTGTATAACCCGCCATTACATCTTCTTGATACTTCTCTGCTGTTTTAACAAATGCTTTTTGAAGCATGGTAATCTTGGCTTGCAGAATCTCAATTTCATCCCGCATCCAGAGCCGAATATCATTAGCTACCTGGTCGTTACGACTTCTGCCGGTGTGTAGTTTCTTACCCGCCTCACCAATTTTAGCCGCCAGTGCCGCTTCAACAGCCATATGAATATCTTCATACGTTTTATCGAATGTGAAACGCCCTTCTGCAATTTCACGCGATATTTCAATCAGTCCATCTTTAATCTGCTTCAATTCTTCCTTATTAATCAGCTTTTGTTCAGCCAACATCTGGGCGTGAGCAATCGAACCAACAATATCGTACTTGTAAAGACGCTTATCGATAGACAGCGACTCTACAAAATCAACGGTAAGCTTATCCGGCTCAGAACCTAATCGCTTTTCCCAATCCCTCGACTCCGCTCGGGATTGTGAGCCGGTCGAACCAGGGACTCCTTGCGGAGAACCACTCTTTTCAGTCTTGGCCATTTTATTTACTCCAGTACTACTCTGCGAAGCACGAGTCTATTCTCCGTACCCCCTGTTTTCTTCTTCACAAGAAATCAAAGGTAACAAAAAACGTTTTACTACAAAATAATACGATTGCCAGCTATCAATGTCAACAATAGTCTCCAGCGCCTCGCAAAAGCAATTTCCCTTTGTTGTCTTTAATTTAGACTATCCCTTTGATGTCTATATGCTCTTTACAGTAAATTGCCCTCTTCAAGTACCTTCAAAAGGTCTACCTGTCCCTGTTAAAAGCATACGAACTTTGTTTATTTTGATATGAGATTAAGCTGGATTACTTTGGTATCTAAATGACAAAATAAAAAAGACTGATAATCTTTTCCGATTATCAGTCTTTCCTTCTCCATTGCCCCGTTCTGCAAATATTCACAGCTTGTCAGCGACCACTGCTCAAAAGGGAAAAAACAGTATTTTTAGTTATTAAAGGCAACTGCAACGCCAATTTCGGCGTCAGTTAAGATATTTTTACGGTCAATCCTAACTACTTTGCCATTTTTAATACGAGCATACTGGCCTTTTTCTTTTGCTAAAGTCGTAGTTCGTGGAAAATTAATTTCTATAACATGACCTGGCCTAACAGGTGTTGTCATAGGTATTCTTATAAAAACACCATTTTTGCTAACGTTATCACATCTGCCATTAAAAAATCTATTTGCCTCTGGTATCCATATACTGACTGGCCAAGATATGTTGTTTCGAGTCTCCTTGCGCTGCTCAATTAATGCCTCCATAATGTAAATCTCCTTCAAAATAACGTTCCATCAATACAATAAGTTATCGGCAACGTTAAAATGGATAGATTAGAATAAATAGGCAATATAATCGTTTTTCTAAAATATTTTTTTTTGTCCCTCAAATCTTCGCTCTTATGTCTTTCTTATCGGGCTTTACATTTTAATATTCCAATGAATAAAAACATCAATAACAATTACGACTATTGCACTTCCCTCATTTCCCACTGAAAATACCAATCAGCCTTATATTGAGCCATTACCATTATTATCATTTTCAAACATGACCTGTTATTCAACAAAATCCTTTCCTTCGAGGTACAGCCAACGTTATTATTCGACTATCGATTACTGCCAAACTACCAAATGATTAGGTTTTTAAGCAAAAAACACATAATTGCAGGAAAATATCCGGTGAGTTATCTTGCGATTTTTGGGCTTTTAAGGTATTTTTAGACACGGACTTGCACAGACTTAAAAACGGAATAACACTTACTGAATGAAGATGCAGACGAAAGTTGTAAAACTTGATGCCACAAAGATTGATTCAGCTAAAATCAAGGAAGCTGCTGCTTTAATTGATTCCGGAGAACTCGTCGCATTTCCTACTGAAACCGTTTATGGAATTGCCAGCAGGGTAGAAATTTCTTCATTAGCACGGCTCGATAATCTTAAAGACAGGGACCCCGAAAAACACTATACGTTACATATAGTCAAAAAAAACGATATTATAAAATATGTACCGTTTTTAGGAATAAAGGCCAAGAAACTTGTTGAGAATGCCTGGCCCGGCCCTTTAACAATAGTCTTCGAATTAGACCAGGATGACCTCAAAAAACAGCAAAAAAATCTCGAAAAGGGAGTTTTTGAAAGCCTTTACAAGGATAATTCCATAGGCATTCGCTGCCCAGACAACGCCATAGCTTCAATGCTGCTTCAAGAGACGATAAATCCTGTTGTTGCACCAAGTGCAAATATAACAGGCCATAACCCGGCAGCAGGACCTGAAGAGGTTCTTGCCCAATTTTCAGGCCAAATCCATATGCTGCTGGATGGTGGGCCGTGCAAATACAAACAAAACAGTACTGTTGTTAAAATAAGTAAACAAGGCCTGGAGATTATAAGGCCTGGCGTATATTCCAGGGCAGAATTGGAAGCAATGTCAGAGGTCAAATTTTTGTTCGTTTGCACCGGTAACACCTGCCGGAGCCCTATGGCTGTAGGAATACTTCGAAAATATTTGGCAAAAAAATTGAATTGTAACATTGACCAGCTCGGAAAAATGGGTTATAAAGTTAGTTCAGCAGGTGTCTTTGAAATGGCTGGCTCAAGAGCAAGTGCTAAGGCAATAGCTACTTGTTTAGCTATGGGAATTGATATAGAATCTCATAAGAGCCAGGCATTGTCGCAGAAGCTAATTGAAGAAAGCGATTTTATATACGTGATGGGCCGGAGTCATTATGAGCGGGTTGTTAATATTAGCCCTAACTCAGCAAATAAATGTGTACTGTTGGCAGAAAACGAAGAAATTCCCGACCCGATAGGCCAATCACAGGTGTTTTATAACAATTGTGCAGAATTAATAGAAAAAGCCATAAAAAAGAGAATTGGTGAAATTGAGATATGAAAATAGCACTTGCAAGTGACCATCGTGGTTTTGAGGCCAAACAGCAAATCAAAGCTATACTTAAACAGTTAGGCCATGAGAGCATCGATTTTGGCACAAACGACAACCATCCAGTCGATTATCCCGACACAGCATACGCAGCGGCAAAGGCGGTGTCGAATAAACAAGCCGACAGAGGTATGTTAATCTGCGCAACGGGACTCGGAATGAGCATAGTTGCAAACAAAATTAAAGGAATCAGAGCTGTTTTGTGCCACGACGAGCTAAGCGCACAAATATCACGCGACCATAACGATGCAAATGTTCTTTGTTTATCAGGTGACCAGGTCAACGAAGTATTACTCCGAAAAATAGTTGAGGTCTGGCTGGATACCAATTTCTCCGGGGGAAGACATCAAAGAAGGGTCAACAAAATAACAGCCATTGAAGAAGGTAAAGACCCAAAAGACGTCAAGAACGACTGACGTACTGATACTATATAGTGAAAGTTAGTGTCATATTTTGAGGGAGAATTCATTATGCGCAAACGAATAACACTTCTATTTGTCTCTGTTGTCCTGGCCATAGCTTAGATTGCCAATGGGATTGATGGTTTTCCCGACCCCAATTTATATCCTAATTTGGACAGTAATGATATGGTCAACTTTATTGATTTTGCAATATTCGCTGATAACTGGCAAAAATCCGGCAGCGGCCTTGCCGGCGATTTTGACGATAGCGGAGACGTTGATACAAACGATTTGGCAACTCTTGCTTTTTTCTGGCTGAGCGGCCCTCCGCCATTGGATGTCTTCGAATCGTTCAAGGACGCTTTATTAGCTGATGATGTCAATGAAGCGGTCAGTTATTTTGCTGAAGTATCAGCAGAGAACTATCGATTGCTTCTGGAACAGCTTAGACCATACTTTACACAAATGGTAAATGATATGGGTGAGATGGTTTTCATAAGATTTGATACTGATATGGTAGTTTACGACCTTTTGCGTGAGGAAAATGGAGATACATACGGTTATCCTGTAGCTTTCGTCAGAGACGAAATGGGACAGTGGAAAATCTATGATTTTTAGGAGTTTTCTGATGCCTGCTGAAAACAGGAAGATAATACTAATTATGAGCAGTGCTATTGTAATCGGTGTAGTTCCTTGGGTACTCCTTCTGTTTGAAAAAACAAAGAATTCCGTCAAGGGATTGGGGGAGATTGGTTTCCAGTATTGGGGCTGGCTTTTAGTTTTTTGTTTAGCAGGATATACTTTCAAAGAAACGTTAAAGTTAAAAAATGTCTCCAAAATTCTGAAAGTTGCTGTTGGAGTTGTCTCCTTGATTATATTAGGGTGGTCGTTGTTGTGGGCTTTGCTGGTGATAGCTGGGCTTGTGATTTCCACTATAGTCTAACGTGAAAAGGGTAAATCATTATGAAAAAGAACGTAGAAATGTTAATTTTCATTGTGGTAATTCTGGGATTAAATGGTCAAGCGTCTGGTTGGTGTAGTAACAGCCATGCCAGTTTAACACAAACTGCAATCTCTAATTCGGTTATAAATGAATATCTTCAAAACCAATTGGGCGTACAACAAGGATTAGAGCAAATATTGATTTTAGATCAATCTGTCATACCACCTGCGGAACGTATCCCATCCAACCAATTTGAAGACCGAATAGCTTCGATAGTTCCATCAAACTCTACGGTTCTGGATCTGTTAGAGTCTGGCTCCCGTCTGGAAGACATTCCCAATCCAAGAGCAAAACACCACTTTCACGACCCAAATCGTAACATAGGCTTGGACAATAAGACAGACCACCCTGAATGGCGAGAATATGGCCCTGCATATTGGACAAACTACAAATTTGATTTTACTGGCGAGTCTGCTCTGGATTGGGCCATAAATGGGACGAGCGATAAAATACCCACAGAAAATTTGGAGACTTGGGATTTGGCCCGTAAACGTTTCTGTAACGCTGTAACTTATCCGAATAAACCTGACCGCGATAGAAATATGTCGTTGGCGCTGTTATCACTCGGCAGCGTTTTGCATCTTCTCGAAGATATGGGCGTCCCTGCACATGCAAGAAACGATTTTCTTTTTGGACACTACAAAAATTGGTTCACTGCATTTGTTATGAGGTGGGGCAATGACCTTGAGGATTATGTGGAAGACCGGGTCATTTCAAATGGCAAGCAAAGTCCCTGGTCAGGCACCGGGCCTGTTGTTTTCGACAAATTAGCTAAATATTTCGATGCCGATGTGTATGACAGTAATTATCTCGGTGATGGTCAATGGCCACCGGAAGACCTCTGGGGCCTGGCTGAATGTACCAACTATCAGTTTCTATCCTTAAGCACAGTTTTCGGCTGCTCCGACACAAAAAATAAGTCTTGTAGAAATTTTTAAAAAGGTTATTATTTATAATGATTGGTTAACATCGAATCTTTGGGAGGTTTTGTTATGTATAGTCAAAAAATATTTTTGTTTGCCGCTATCGTTTTGGCTATGGTTTCAATTGCTGATGCGGAATTGACCCTGACAATCAACGGCCTTGATGCTACAAAACCAATGGAAATAAAAGGCAAAGAGAATCTTGTAATTGCTGTTGCAGGGGCAAGTGAAGCTAAGGCACAAGAAGACCTGTCGGTTACCTGCGATATTGGGAAGCTCGAACCTTTGAAAAAACCGGATAAGTATCTGTTTGCTTTTGCCGGTGAATCGGGTGTAGGTACTATTAGTCTCAATGTTAATAAGGAGCTTGTCTATCAGCTTGTTCTTTTGTACGTTCCAGAAAAAGATACTGTTATCGTATTTGGTGTGGGTAAGGAGGCCCTTGCAGAATCGCAATCACAACCTGAACCTAAGTTACAGCCACAATTAGAACAACAGATAACCTTTTCACAAACTACTTCGTCTGAAAAAAGCTTTTTTTCAGGTATGTCAGGTGTTCAGACAGCCGGGTTGGACGGTTTTCCCGACCCCAATTTATATCCGGATTTGGACAGTAATGATATGGTCAACTTTATTGATTTTGCAATATTCGCTGATAACTGGCAAAAATCCGGCAGCGGCCTTGCCGGCGATTTTGACGATAGCGGAGCTGTCGATACAAACGATTTGGCAACTCTTGCTTTTTTCTGGCTGAGCGGCCCTCCACCGCTTGATGTCTTCGAATCGTTTAAGGCCGCCTTGGCGGCCGGTGAGGTCAATGAAGCCTTAACTTATATTGCAGAGATATCGAGGGAGAAATACGCCGAGATTTTCCAGATAATTGAACCAAATCTTCCTGATTATGCAGCCGGTATGGGCGAATTGATATTCGATTGGCAACGGAGTAGTAAAGTTAAATATGAGATGCTTCACCAAAATGGCCCACAGACACTAAGCTTTCCCGTATTTTTCATAAGGGAAGGAGATGGAAATTGGAGGATATTCAATCTCTAATTTTCCAGCGATTCTATTAGAAATAGAATTTGGGAGAATAAGCAATGCAGGAAGATGAGCAGAAAAGCCCCGTAAATCGCTTTGACGTTGCTTGTGAGATTGTTTTTCTCGTAATAATGGCAATAGCAATCTATGTTGGAGGTGTGTTATTTTTAGGCAAACCAATTGCTCATCAAATGCCCTGGTTTTTCAGTCCTATAGGACCGTTTATGATTTTAGGATTCGATATAATATGGATTATTGGAATGAAATTACAGAAGGTTAAAATTGTACAAATAAAGATAATAAAAAAAATTCTATCCGTTTTGGTATTTTCTTTATCAGCATCGCTATTGACCCTCTGGTTGATATTAAAGTTGCTAAGTAGCATCAGATGGTAGGATTTCAATGAGAAATTGGGCTTCCTTTTAAGAAATCAATATTTCGTATCTGCGAAAGGTAAGAAATCATGAAAAGGCAAATTTACGTCAAACTACTCATCCTTGGAATATCTCTGGTAACCTGCACATGCTTATACGGCTGGGCAAACAAATCAACGCATCCTGCATTGACAGAGAAGTCTATCGCCGATTCTGTACTGGAAAATTATCTAAGAACCCAGTTAGGCATAGACGAAGGAATCAACGCGGAGTTCCAATATAATATCGAGATGTACAATGAATATATAAAACGGCGGATGGAAAAAGGCGAAGTTGACAATCCATATAATCCATCCAGAACCATATTAAAATGGATAAAGTCCGGAAGTACTATTGAAGATGAAGATGGCAGTTTACTTTGGTCAATTCGATCAAGACACCACTTTCACGACCCAACCTGTAATTTCCAGGATTTTAACGAACCGGGACGAAATGCAGGATTAGATAACAAAACCGACCATCCAAATTATGGTGATCTGTTCGCATGGGCAACTGGTATATATACTGACGAGTTTGATGTAACTGGACAATCTGCTTTATTTTGGACAACAGATGGATTTGCTGAGCAGGAACCAAATGCCAACAGTCAATCCTGGCAAAATACCAAGGACCATTTCTATTTCGCTCTTACTAAGTCTGCACAGACTGATCGCGAAGAATATTTAGCTATGACATTTCTCGATTTAGGGTGTGTTTTGCATATGATTGAGGATATGGGTGTGCCCGCACATACCAGAAACGATTTTATATTTGGCCATCTACAATATGAATGGCCACTAAATATAGGTAATCCCCTTGAGGGTTGGGTTGAAGAGCAGGTTGAAGCAAACGCAGGTCAAAGTCCCTGGTCGGGCACCGGGCCTGTTGTTTTCGACAAATTAGCTAAATATTTCGATGCCGATGTGTATGACAGTAATTATCTCGGTGATGGTCAATGGCCACCGGAAGACCTCTGGGGCCTGGCTGAATGTACCAACTATCAGTTTCTATCCTTAAGCACGGTTTTCGGCTGCTCCGGCGTCAAGTATCAATTTCCACATCCTGACAGAGAGAAAGCCGAGCCAAATCTTTTAGAACCTGCACCTGGAGGTGAAAAAGTATATTTCGATGGTTCCAATTATTGTGTAACTCATCTTGCGCGAGACTCATATACCCGCCATGTAGCAGTTACCTTTGGTTATACCTCCTATCCTGTAATCGACAGCACTATTACTACCGATGATGATAAAGTATTCGAAGATTACGCTGCTATTACCATACCGCGAACTATTGATTACGCCACGGGTCTAACCAATTACTTTTTCCGCGGCTGGCTAAACGTCGAGCCGAACTGGACAGACCCAAACATCGTAGAGCTTATCATTACCAACGACTCGAATAATTCAGGCATCGGGCAAACCATAAAGGGCGGTACGTTTGAGCTTTACTGGGATGACGTAAACGACACCAGAACGCAGATAGATGCTGCCTATATTACATTCACACCGGAATGGACGCCGGCCAGCGTCTTGCCCAACGATGGCGGCCTGACAGAACTGAACGCACAGTTTGCCCCACCGGCAGAAAAAGTAAAAAATTATATTGTAGTTTACAATGGTAATATCTCCGAAAATCCCGCCGACCCTGACCCTAACGACCCGAACGCTATAGCTGCGTATATTCTTCCCTGCGGGTATGAAATCATCGCCTGGGGCGACCCTGAGATAGGTGACAAGTACGGCCAAATCAGCGATGTCCCTGATGGTAATAATTTTACCGATATTGCCGCTGGCAAACGGCATTGTTTAGCATTGAGATCAGGCGGCTCTCTTGTAGCCTGGGGATATAATAATTATGGTGAATGTAATGTTCCGGATGGAACTGACTATACTGCCATAGCTGCTGGTACAAATCACAGTATCGCTCTGAAGTCCGATGGCTCTATCGTAGTCTGGGGGCGAGACAACTTATGGCAAATCACCGATAAGCCATCCGGTAATGACTTCGTGGCCATAGCTGCCGGTGATTATCACAGCTTGGCCCTGAAATCCGACGGTACCATAGTCGGTTGGGGTGGCTGGAACGACTATGGCGAGTGCGATACACCAGCTCCGGATGCGGGTACTGTTTTCACCGCTGTCGCTGCAGGCAAATATCACAGCATGGCCCTGCAATCCGACGGTACTGTAAAAGCCTGGGGAAGCAATTACCAGGGTCAGACCAGAATTTATGATGGCGCCGCCGATGAAGTACATATTGCAATAGCCGCGTGTGATTATTACAGTTTTCTTCTTCGAGACGATGGGGTGCTTATTTCCTGGGGTGGAGGAGACTGGGAAGTGCCTAACGTAATTCCCAACTACCACTACCGCTATTATGACGGCACAGATTTTACAGCCATAGCTGCCGGCTGGGACCACATTCTTGCACTGACATCCGACGGCGAGATACTTTCCTGGTACTGGCCGAACGGCGATTTTGATTTCGATTCTTTCTCCAGAGACGTTCCGGATGGCATCGTCTTCACCGATGATATTGCTGCCGGTTATAAGTTCAGCTTAGCTCTGAAAGCTCCGTGAAAAATGACAAAAAAGGAAATCAAACTTTAGCAGGTACAAGTGTGGATTTTGTCGGAGCAGCCTTTGTAGCTTTTACTCGGGCTTTGCTGCGGCGGTTGTCTACGAAATTATTGCCTATTGAACGTAACTTTTTATACCTGTTCTCAAGCAAATTATCAATCTTTGTTCGCTTGAGGTCGCGCAGCGTTCTGGCAATATACATCTCGACATTATAAACGGTATCATGAACGTTTCGATGTGCACCACCGAGCGGTTCGGAAATAATGGAGTCGATGAGTCCGAGCTTATACAAATCCTTACTGGTCAGTTTAAGTGCCTCTGCAGCATCAGGGGCTTGCGAGCCGTCGCGCCATAAAATCGCAGCACAACCTTCGGGCGATATTACGGAATAATACGCAAACTCAAGCATTGCAAGTGTATCACCAACACCTATTCCCAGGGCCCCGCCTGAGCCGCCCTCA
>CAYWUO010000036.1:0-15222 GCA_964461285.1 uncultured Pirellulales bacterium | reverse complement strand
GATAAATTGTTTGCTGTTACCAAGCTCATAGGCTTATCCCTTCAAAACGCGTTGTTTGGTCTTCTTTTATCAACCGAGCTTTTCCGTATAGGATGCTATTTATCTTGTCTGAGCCATTTAACAAACTCAGCCAGGCCTCGCTCGATAGTAGTCTTGGGTTTATATCCCAGCTCTTTGATGGCTTTAGTAACATCGGCATACGTTCGTTCGACGTCACCCGGCTGAGGAGGCAGGTATTGCCTTTTTGCCTTTTTGCCGAGCGCCCCTTCGATTCGAGCGACTAAATCATTGACTTTGATTGGCCTTGATTCGCCGAGATTATAAATATTAAAGCCGCTGCATTTCTGCATTGCTGCAACAACGCCGTCAACTATGTCATCGATATAAGTAAAATCACGCATCATAGTACCATCACCATAGATTGGTATGGATTCGCCCTGCTCGATAAGCTTTGCGAATTTGTGAATGGCCAAGTCCGGCCTTTGCCGGGGGCCATATACAGTAAAAAACCTCAGACAGGTTATGTTAATCTTATAAAGATGATGATACGTGTGGCAGATAAGCTCGCAGGCCTTTTTGGTTGCAGCATAGGGTGAGATTGGAAAATCGACGTTATCGTCTTCCGAGAACGGCACTTTTTTATTATTGCCATAGACACTCGAACTCGAGCCGAATACGAACTTGTCCATCTTGTGCTTTTTCGCAGCTTCAAGTAACACCATTGTGCCGTTTATATTGACATCTGCGTAGAGCAGCGGCTGGGCAATCGACGGCCTGACACCGGCCCTGGCGGCCAAATGTACGATTATCTCAATACCATCGCCAACTGCTTTATCCATAGCGGAAATGTCACGAATGTCTGCTTCAATGAGCTGGAAATTCGAATTCTTCAGGCATCCGCTAAGATTTGAGCGTTTGATTCGAGGGTCATAAAAATCATCAAAATTATCAACTCCGACAACGTTCCAGCCATCGGCGAGAAGCCGCTCGGAAAGATGTGAGCCGATAAAGCCAGCAGCACCGGTTACCAATACCTTCATAAGATATTACCTTTCTATGCAGAGAAGATAATAATTACCCCGAGTACCAAAGGTATTAGAGCGATAATTCGAAAAAACAGAACCGATTGTTTTTGGTACCAACCGAGTATAGATTTAAGTTTCACAGGGCCAAGCACAAATATCAACAGTCCACCCAACAGAAAAAGAATTCCAAAGGCAAATATGACCCAAAAGTGTTTGCATTCGCGTGCCCCAATTAAAAAAACGACCGCCAGGGCAAATCTTATCAATCCGGCAAAATATATTCGTTTACCTTGTTTGAAGAATTCCATCAGCCATTTCATAATATCGGGTTTCAAAAGATACACGATTGCGATAATCACGAAAACAATGCCCAAAGCTATAATGACCTTGTCCATAATCTTTCCCCTAAATCTTACCGGCCAACTGCTTAATATACTCTTTGAGATTCTCTGCCACATCATCCCTCTTCAGTGCAAACTCGATATTCGTCTTGATAAATCCCTCCTTATTACCGATATCGCATCGTCTCCCGTCCAGATACAGACCGTACATCGGCCTATCCTTTACCATCATACGCAATGCATCAGTAAGCTGAATCTCGCCACTTCGGCTGGGTTTGGTTCGGCTGAGATATTCAAAAATATCAGGTGTCAGGACATACCGACCCGCAATTGCCAGGTCTGAAGGTGCCTGCTCGGGGCTCGGCTTTTCAATAATATCTTTTACCTCGCAAATACGTGTGTCTATCTGCTTTGCATCTACTATCCCGTATCGACTCACCTTGCTGCGCTGGACCTTTTCAAGCAATACTAAAGACGCCTGATACTTCTCAAATGCCTCCTGGAGCTGCGCTGCCGCCGGCTTGATGGAATCAATCAATGTGTCACCGAGTAATACTACGAATGGCTCGTCTTTAACGTGATGGCGAGCGCAATAAACAGCATCGCCAAGGCCCTTCATTTCCTTCTGCCAAACAAAGTGGATATCAGCCAGTTCCGAAATCCGCCGCATCTCCTGAAGCTCTTCTTTTTTGCCCTGCTCCTGTAATTGTGCTTCCAACTGAAAACTTCGGTCGAAGTGCTCCTCGATGGAGCGTTTACCCTTACCGATAATCATCAAAATATCAGTAATACCGGAATTGACCGCTTCCTCAACTACGTATTGGATGACGGGAGTATCGACAATCGGCAGCATCTCCTTGGGCTGTGACTTCGTTGCAGGCAGAAACCGAGTTCCAAAACCCGCTGCGGGTATAACGGCCTTTTGAATCATGCATTCGCCTTTCTTGTGCTGCCAATAATCCGTGGTTTAATTACCTTAATCTTCAACTTGCGAAGTTTCTTCTTGAGCTGGCTGAACGTCTGTTCATTTTCATATGTACCCACGATTGCTCCACCTGAACCTGTGAATTTTGCGCTGGCACCCGTTGAACGGACTGTTTCGATCATTTGAATATTCTCTTGGCTTAAATGGTAGATTTTACGTCGTCGGTCGAAATTCGCATTAAGCAGCCCACCAACTTTCTCCGTCTGGCCATTCAGAAGGCAGCGTTTACCCTTGTCAGCTAAACCGGCCCAAAACTGCATTGCACTGGTTACATCTCGCTCACCTCGCTGAAAACGCTCGCGAATATTGTTGTGAAAAACCTCCGTTGGTTCACTTAAGGCCTCACGATAAGCCACATAGAGTTTTGGAAGCAGCTTCGGTTCAAGGGGTTCGTAATTGCCGTATCCCTGCTTAGCCATAATCTGCTTCGAGAAATTCATATAAACCAGGCCTTCATAAACCTGTATCACCCGGTCCTGCAAACCTGCTGAAATGTGCAGTTCGTCCATTTCTGCTGAAAGGACTAAATTCGCCTGTATATATTTGGCGATGCTAACGCCATAAAAAGCCATAAGCGCTCTTAAGCACGCCGTTATGATTGCACTGGAACCGGCCAAACCTACACCATGTGGTATGCTTGAAGTGTACCGGATTGTAAAATTCTTTCTGTGCAGCTCAATTTGGTTTTCGTTACAATAATCGTAGAACTTTTTTACCGTTGCCTTGAGCAATCGGATACCACCATAATATCCGTGCAACTTCACATCCTTAACTATATCTGTAATACTGTTGAATCGCGAATGGTCCTTCTCGCTGGGCAAAATCTCCAGCTCCGGTGTTTCGTACAAAATGACCTCTGAGCAGAAATTGCCGAATGCAAATGATATCGTTTTGCCAAAGTATCCATCTGATGGATTTCCGATTAGTCCTACTCGTGGATACGCTTTAGTACGAATAATCATAATATTATATATCTCCTAAAACAAAAGCGACGACTGCGCTCGGCCGATGCAGTGATATTCAATCCCCTGCTTTTTTACGTAAGCAGGGTCATAAAGATTTCTGCCGTCAAAGATGACAGGCTTTTTAAGTTTTTCAGCGATAACCTCGAAGTCAGGATTCCTAAATTCCTGCCAGTCGGTGAAAATAACAAGCGCATCAGCGCCGTTTAGCGCATCGTATCCATTTTGGAATACCTCGATTTTTCCGTCCAAAGCTGCCAGCGCCGTGGAAGCCGCCTCCGGGTCGTAAGCTCTTATCTTCATTTTACAATCGAGAAATTTTCTCATGCAGTAAATGGCCGGCGATTCCCTCACATCATCTGTTTTTGCCTTGAATGCCATTCCCCATACAGCCAAAACGGTTTTGTCCTCTCTGGTTTTAAAGAAGTCAATAACACGTTTTGCAAACCGCTCCTGTTGATTAATATTTACCAACTGAACAGATTCAGCTATCAACATTTCAACACCATATTTTGAGCCGGTGTGAATTAGTGCCCGAACATCCTTCGGAAAACAACTGCCGCCAAAACCTACACCCGGAAAGAGAAAGGCCGAGCCAATTCGCGAATCGCTTCCTATACCCTGTCTAATCATCTCAATATCCGCACCGAGTTTTTCGCAAAGCGCCGAAAGCTCGTTCATAAACGAGATTCTCGCTGCCAGCATAACATTCGATGCGTATTTTGTCATTTCAGCCGAAGCCGAATCCATAAATAAAATTCGGCTGCTTTTTCGCATAAACGGGCTGTAAAGCTGCTTCATTATCTCTTTAACCGCCGGATTGGTTGTGCCTATGATTATCCTGTCAGGCCGCATAAAATCCTCAACGGCAGCGCCTTCTTTCAGGAATTCCGGATTGCTTACATAATCAAACGGAACTTCAGTTTTCGCTTTGATTGTATCAATCACCTTTTGATATGTGCCAACCGGTACAGTGCTCTTTATTGAGATAATTCGATATTCGCATGTTTTTTCGCCAATCTCGGCTGCAACCGAAAGCACAGCCGATATATCAGCCGAGCCATCCGGAGTCGAGGGAGTGCCAACAGCAATAAAAACAATAAGTGAATTTTGCAGTCCGGATTTCAAGTCAGTTTTAAAGTGTAATCGGCCAAGCTTTTGATTGTGCCTGACCATTTCAGCGAGACCAGGCTCATGAATGGGGATTACTCCATCCTTCAATCCTGCAATTTTTTTGCTATCATTATCAACGCATATGACATTGCTGCCAGCTTCCGCCAAACATGCCGCCGTTACCAAGCCAACGTAACCAATCCCAACCACACAAATATCCATTCTCTATCTCCTGCTATGCCCGTACTCCAAAACTAATCAAGAATCTCTATCATATCAATATCTATTTCAACGCTTGCCGCCTGGCCGAGCATATCTATCTGTAAGACCAAACGTGTAGCGTTTTTAGTTCTGACAACAATACCGCGCATATCAGCTAACGGACCTGCAATAACCCGACAGTGCCGGCCTGCCTTGATATACTTATAAGCTACTAAGGGAGCACCCGCACGAAGAGCCTGCTCAAATTGCAGCAGCTCGCCAATCAATTTCTTCTGGTCTTTGACCTCGATTAGATTCGCTACGCGATTTGTTCGTAATAGTTCAATCCGCTGATTCTCCTGGCCACAGAAGAACAAGTATCCACCAAAGAGAGGCAAAAGCGAACGGAGCGTTCTGCCCCGCTGGCGCCTGACTTTCCAAGTCATCGGGAGAAAGTAACTGATATTTTTGCGCATCAAATCCTGTGCCAGAGCTTTTTCATTTCTGCTTTTGGTATGCACAACCAACCATGTACCCGTAAAATCACAAATCGATTCTGCCTCAGGCCAAATGATAGATGGATTTTCATTAGGTTTTAGCAACTCAGTTCTCCCGTCCGGCACCAATTTAGCCTGCGTAACAGGGCCTAAACAAAATGTCAGTATAGGTCTTTAACCAAGGGACAATTGGTGCTGGATTAATCCATTCCATAAAATTTAAGTATTGTTTTGCCAACATATTCGATTTGCCCTGTGGTTAATTCAGGATAGATTGGCAGCGATAAAACTCCATTGCAAAGCTGTTCAATAACCGGGAACTGGCCTTCTTTGTAGCCAAGCTCACTGAAACAGTCCTGCAAATGCAACGGCTTCGGATAAAATACTGCTGATCCAATTTTGTTTTCCGCCAGGAACGCCTGTAATTCATCTCTTTGAGGCACCCTGATAGTATACTGATGATATATGCTTACATTGTTCGAATCAATCTTCGGCGCTTTGACCGGTGAATTGGCAAAGATATTATTATAAAGAGCAGCATTTTGTCTTCGTTTTTCATTCCACTTTTCAAGGTATTTGAGTTTGACGTTCAATACCGCGGCTTGTATAGCATCGAGGCGAAAATTGCCACCAATCATTTTGTAAAAGTATCGAGGATTTTGACCATGGTCGCGTAAAATCCTGACTTTTTCCGCAAGATTTTCATTATTGGTGGTTACCAACCCCCCATCACCAAAACCACCAAGGTTTTTACTCGGATAAAATGAAAAGCACCCAAAATCACCGAAATTACCACATTTGATTCGGTCCTGCGTTGCTCCAATGGCTTGCGCGGCATCTTCAATTACAGCAATATTATAACGTTTGGCAATATCCAAAATTGTTTTCATCTGAGTAACCTGACCAAATAAATGTACTGGTATAATCGCCTTTGTTTTTTCGTTTACTTTTTCCTCGATACGACTGGTGTCCATGTTGTAAGAGTCGAGGATAACATCCACAAAAACCGGCTTTGCCCCAAGTCTTACAATAGAACTTGCCGTAGAGAAAAAGGTAAAAGGAGTGGTTATAACTTCGTCGCCCGGTTTTATCTCCAGGGCCATCAAAGCAACCAGTAGTGCATCGGTCCCGCTTGAGACACCAATTGCATATTTACAGCCACAATATGCGGCGATTTTTTCCTCAAAATCCGCCACAACGGGACCAAGAGCAAACGACTGACTCTCGCAAACCTCATTGATTGCCCGAAGAGCTTCATCCTTGTACGTAGCATATTGCGTTTTCAAATCCAGCATTGGAACTTTCATTTAACCCCTTTCAAAAGTTGCTTCACACATATCAAATTTTTGAATCCTTTTTTTACACTTGCCGGTTGAAAAACCGGAAAGGCTGAGACCATTGAGCCTTTATAAAGTCACTTAACCAACATATATTCTTTGCCCATTGCCGAAATTTTCGCAATCAGTGTACTCTTTTCGAAGTATTTGTCAAGCTCAAGCTGCTTGAATATACATCATTTCCACAAAGCCAAAAGTAAACAAAAGATTGATTTTAGAGCTATTGCCCCAAACGACCGACCTAAATAGTCAAATAAACATTGCTATTTTTCCTGTTTTTGATTAAAATGTGACTAAAATCTGACGATTGAAAAACTAATGATTGAGTACTCAGAATTGGCGGATAACCAAAAATCGAAAATAAAAAACTTAACAATCGAAATAATCTCAATATTATGTTCACCTGCATCGGCAGGCGCGTCTCTCTACTTAATAGTTTTCGCCAAGCAGCAAGACAATTGAACATAAACGCCTACCTCCTCGGCACGGATACGACAGAACTGAGTTCTGCCATGCAACTGTGTGATAAAAGCTTTTTAGTAAAACCGACTACTCACAGTGGTTATATCAGGCAGCTGCTGTCCATTGTCAAAACTAACAAGGTTAATTTACTTATTCCTACCGTTGATTTAGACCTGAAACTTCTGGCCCAAAACAAGCCAAAATTTGCTGCTCTGGGCTGTTTCGTGCTCGTCTCAACACCCGACGTGGTCGATATTTGTCAGGACAAGAGGAAAACATATCGCTTTCTCCTGAAAAACGGTTTTGACACCCCTGTAACTATGAGTGTTCGTTCGGCACTTGCAAAAAAGAGGCTCAATTGGCTATACTTTCTAAAGCCCTGGGATGGCTACGCCAGCAGAGGAAACGCCATAGTGAAAAATCGAAAAGAGTTGTTATTTTTTGCGAAAAGAGTGCCAAATCCAATCTGCCAGAAATTCGTCGAGGGTACTGAGTACACCTGTGATGCATATGTTGACTTTAATATGAAGACCCGCTGTGTAGTGCCGAGAAAACGTATCGAGGTAAGAGCCGGCGAAGTAAGCAAAGGACAAGCAGTAAAACACCCTCGCATTATGAGCGAATCTGCAAGATTGGTCGAGAGGCTTGGAGCAGGACCGGGTGTCATAACTCTTCAATTGTTTCTTACAAGCGATAACAAGATAAAATTTATTGAGATAAATCCACGATTCGGAGGCGGGGTCCCACTATCAATCAAAGCAGGTGCTAACTTTCCAAAATGGATATTACAGGAACTTCTCGGAATTACAACAAATATACATTTTGACGGCTTCAAGGACAGTTTAATTATGCTTCGATATGATGGGGAAGTTTGGATTGACAATCCTTCAAAAAACCGAGGTAAATAATGATACTTGACCAGTTAATCGGGCCGAAGAGAGAGATTGCCTGGGCGGTGAGGTTCTGGCCGGTTCTGGTCTTGTCGTTTTTATTCGCATTGGCTGCTACCTGGTTTTGCAAAAAAATAGCTATAAAGTTCGGTATCGTTGACAGACCAGACGACCTGGTAAAAACACACAAGGAACCCATAGCATATCTCGGGGGAGTGGGCATTCTCATCGGTTTAATAGTCGGTGCATTGGCAGGCATTAGCTGTTTGAAAAATGAGGAATTTTTCAGCCCGGCATTGAAATGGCTGCTCGGGATAATGGCAGGCGCTATCATCGTATGTCTTGTTGGGCTCGCCGATGATATATTCGACTTAAAACCATCAAAGAAAATGCTTGGACAAGTCGCTGCAGCATTGACTTTGCTTGTGGCTGGTATCGTGCCGAACCTTCGCTCGACTACAGATCTTTTGGGTTGGCCTTTGCCCACTAATCTCGAATTAATCCTTCAGGCTTTGATTGTGATATTTTTTGTTGTTGGAGCGACAAATTCATTAAACCTGCTCGACGGCCTGGACGGTCTTTGTGCCGGCGTGACGGTGATTATTGCCATTGCTATGCTACTATTATCAATACATCTGGCTACCTGGGAATCCAGCGAAGTCGGTGACCCTGTGCGGATTATAATTTGTCTTGGACTTTTAGGGGGCGCCTGCGGCTTTTTGCCTTTCAATCGTTATCCAGCAAAAATATTTATGGGTGACGCCGGTAGTATGCTGCTTGGATTTGTGGTTGCCGCTCTGATGATTTTATTTGCCGAGCAAATTCCACGATGGTGGATGGCATCAATTGTTGTATTCGGCCTGCCCATTCTCGATACAGCAGTCGCACTGGCAAGGAGATTGCTTAATCACAGACATTTATTTGTTTCTGACCGTGGTCATATTTACGACCAGATGATAGACAGAGGAATACCCCTGAAAAAGACCGTCGCTATTAGTTTTGTTCTCGCCGGCGTTTACGCTTGTGTAGGCTTGGCGATGAGCCAAATAAGAACCAGATACGCTGCGGTTGTATACATTATCGTTTTTGCAATCTCGGGTTTAATTGTGTGGAAAAAAGGTTACTTGAAAATGGAAGGCCTGCGAGGGGCTATTCGCAAACATGATTGATGAAATCAGCGTCATTCAACTACTTTCCAGATAAACCCTACTTGCTCAAATTTATACTGCTCTAATAAAAACTGTGGGCAATATGCTGGCACTGGCGATACTACATATACAGATGAGCTTTTCATTAACCGTTCAATAGTATTCTCAGTAAAGGCCGGAGCATTTTTGCTCATATAATATCTCGACACAATTTTGACGTCGCAGCGTGAATGGAAATCAAAATGAGAATGACACCGATTAGCATAAATAAATCGATTTCAGCATGTGTATTTCTCGTCACAATTATTTTTGTATCCCTAATATTGTTTGCCGCGTCTGACTTCAGAGGCAGTGATCAATATTGGTACATGGCTGACGTCGAGACACTTTTGGAGGGCGGTAAAACGACAAATAACGTATATCCAGCCCAGATCATGTCCCCGGAAGCCCAGATACCCTGTCCATTTATGCACAACACTCTGAACCTATATTTGGTACTGCCCAATGCGAGGGTCTTTGGCATCTTCTGGGGGTGGGTCGTAACCAACATACTAGCTACTGTTCTGACAGCATTGCTGATTGCTTTGCTTGTCGCAACGGTTGCAGACAAATGGATTTCGGTTTTAACCTATACTGTGTATTTGTTGTTGCCACTTACCGTATGGCAGAGTTCGCAGCCGCTGGTAGAAGCCACTATCGCACCTTTTGTAGCTCTTGGAGTCTTAACCTATGTATGGGCCGAGACTAACAAAAAGCTGTGGGGTATAACGGTTGTAGCAGCATGCGCCGCTTATTATTGTCGAGCCTCCTTTCTGCCTATATTGTTTGTAATTCCGATTGCCTACCTTGCCCAGAATAGACCTGTGCGAATTAAGAATGCCCTCTTGGCACTTGGGTTTTTGAGCTTTTCCATCCTTGCTGTAATTATTGGGAAAATGATATTTGTACAGGGTATGCCGACTTCTTTTCATAAAGTAATCACTAACGCGATCCCTGGAGTTACTCGCAATATGAACTTTCTTTTTTCCCTTTCACCAAGACCAATATTACTACGGGAGCTTTGGTTGAAAACCTCCGCCCATTTAAGCTATCAGTTGTTACCATCCTCCTGGAGCCTCCAGATATTTTACATACCCTTCAACTTACTCACGGTTCTTTCACTATATCTTTATTTCACTAAAAAATCCAGCATAGAGGTTCGTGTTGCACATTGCGCAATGGTCTTGTTACTTTTACATGTAGCGACCATCATATTACACCAAAATCAATTCCGTTATCTTTTGGTAATAACCCCCGCGGTGCTGGCTGGTGGCGCTGTGGTGTTAAATAAGATTAAATTCTTTCAATCAAAACGACACCAATTAGGGCTGATATTGGGATTGATTGTTTTCTTGACAGCTTCCAACGCACCTTTAGTAACCAGATTACGCCAGGAGGGGTTCAGAGAAAAAGAACTACGCACACAGCTTAACTCTACGCTTGATAACACTATTGCTAAAGATGAATCGTTGATAGTGGATGCCAGCGACAGATACAATCATATTTTTGGATATGTCTTAAGACCACGTACAGTAATTTTTGTCGAGTCGAGCTATAAATATGAGGAGTATCAGGCTATACGAAAAAAAGGTAATGCCAAATGGCTGTTATGCCCATTCAAGTCCCCTTTAATAAAACACTTTAATATCTCCTCACCCCCAATCCTTAAAGATTTTCCACATCCCTACAAGGATTATGCACTATTTCAGCTGTAACTGTGTGCTGCTGTTTACTAAACTCGAAAAAGATTTTAACGAGCAACTATAGTATAGCCGTTCTAATATAGAGACTTGCAGGTCAAGCAGCACTATCCTGTCAGTTATTACTGTTATCTGAAAATGGAAGGCCTGCGAGGGGCTATTCGCAAACATGATTGATGAAATCAGCGTCATTCAACTACTTTCCAGATAAACCCTACTTGCTCAAATTTATACTGCTCTAATAAAAACTGTGGGCAATATGCTGGCACTGGCGATACTACATATACAGATGAGCTTTTCATTAACCGTTCAATAGTATTCTCAGTAAAGGCCGGAGCATTTTTGCTCATATAATATTCCGACACAATTTTGACGTCGCTGCGTTTGCCTTCGGCTTCTTGGACATACAAAAGCACATGTATGATGGTGGAATCGGCGTAGATTATTGCGTTTTTTTCAACTACATCCAAGGCCTCTTGAGCAAATCTTTCTGCTCCTCGGTAGTTTGTTTTCCACGGCTGGAGAAAGTATTTGTATTCATCGCGATAAGGCCTTTGTCTTCTCTGCCCAAGTGGCTTATAAAACCTTCTACCCAACGCCGGAGTAACACAGTAAGTTGGTATCGCAAGCAAGGCAAATGCCAGTATCACAAACAGCAGCTTTCTGCTGTTATATCGCTTCAATATAACGTCTGCACCAATCGCAATAAACATAGCAGCAAAACAATAAAATGGCAGAAAGAATGAGTACCTGTCCGGGATGGTATATCGAAAAGCAAAAACAAAATATAATGCCGACATCACAAGAATAATATTTACAAAGCTGCGACTTGGAGCTGTCTTTCGCAGTGCCCACAGCCCTACGAAGAACAGTAAAAAGTTTGGCGTGGGGAAATTAAGCAAGATAAAAATTATATTTTCCAATACTATTTTCATTGAAATAGATGTGTTGAGAACCTGACTCTGCCACATTCTGCCAAAAAGTGCCGAAGCCAAGGTAGCTGTTATGTCACAAGTTTGAATAATATTCTTTATGATTAGATATTCATAAGGTGCTGCACCGATGACCCATAACCCGGCAATAATCACGAGGTGTTTTAGGTTGATTTGTTTCTTTATTATTAAGGTTATCAAAAAAACCAGGTAGCAAACAAAGGCAAGGGACGCCAGCAAGTGATTGGCAATAGCCAGACCATTGAAAAGCCCTAACAGATATAAATACCCGATTCTTTTTGTGCGTATGTATTGCAGCAGTACTATCAGCTCACCAAGCAACTGGGCCGCGTATAAGGTACAAACCTCAGCGATTACAGCATGTTGCCAAAAAGTCCAGGAAAGCGCCAAAGTAACCGCCCCAATCACCGCCGGCAGAAGCCTGCCAAGCCACAACCGTAACAGCAAAAAAAGGTTGGCAATTGCCACAGCTCCGAAAACTGCTGAAATAAGATTAATCCGCCAGGCCAGGTCCCCCAAAGGCATGTGTTTGACGGCAATACCTATCATAATATAAAGTGGATGAGCAGTCGCAAGACCGAGTTTACCCTGAATATCATTGTGCCAGATTCGATAAACAAACAATCCGCTATCCTGCCATAAAACGGCTGGTGCACAGGTAATGCCGTAAAGCCCCAGACCAATGACAAACACAATCAGATAGCAAAGTACTATTCCGCGTGGTATTGTAGTTCTATTTTGACCTAACATTTCCTGCATTTGAGACTTAAATGTAAAAAAGCTTCTATAAAAACTTGACTAATTAAAGACTCTATCTATATTAATACTTATTGCATGAAAAGAAAGTATTTTTGTCTGGATGTTTTTTATGACAGGTGAAGGATTGAACAATCAGGATACATCAATCCATAGAAAACCGGAGAATACCCAGCCTCCTACCGGGAAAAAACAGTCCCGGGCAATATGGATTGTTTTTCTGGTCTTCTTTGCTTTTGTAGGAATCGTTTTTCTGACCCAACATAAAGCTTCAATTGACTGGGTAGAAGATTACCAGGGGGGTCTTGAACTGGCAAAACAGCAGAATAAACCTGTATTACTCGCTTTTTACAGACAATTTACTATTTATAGCACACGCGCTATTAATAACACCTATAATAATCCCGACGTCAAAAAATTCGTTGAGCGAAATTTCATACCAATTTTAATTGACGTCGACAAACAACCTGAAATTGCCAATCGCTATAATATCAACTATTATCCCACTCATTACATTAAACGGCCGGATAGCGATGATATATTTGGCCCAATGGCGGGCTTTGACCCGCCATCTTTATTCATTAAGAAACTTAAAGATTTGCTCCAGGAAATGGGGCAGCTCGAAGATTAGAGGAGTTGTTTAATATCCTCAAGCCAGGCATCAAGCAGCTCCAACTCTTCCCGGCCAATGAGGGACATACTAACTAACTTTTCATAACAAATCTTAAGATTATCGCTGATTTTCTCTGTCCCTGCCTGCAGATGTAAAGTCTCCAGGGTCTCGCAGATTTCACTATTGTGAAGATAGCCGGGTATCTCGTCATTGAAGTCACGCAGAAGATTATGCACATTTCGCTGCTGTGTCACAGTCGGCTCGTGAAACAGGACCGCCCATCCATTAATCCAGGCGATTTTTTGAGCGATAAAGCTCCGCCAGATATCGGTCATTCGAAAAGAACAATATGACGGTAAATAAAGGAGCTTAAAAGCATCCGGCCACCAGGTAGTATTTTGGCTGTTAAATGGGCACCATGAACCTCCGGTTAGAGCAACTCGGAGGTCCTTTCTAAATGTCTGTGGAAGCGGTAAGATGAGACGATATACAGCATCAACATCAGGATTGTCATCAGCCAATCCCTGTTGAATCGGGCAATCAATATCTTTTACATCAAGCGAGTCACAGGGAGGAATTTGACTCTGAAGATGTTCGAGAGGAAATCCGCGTGGCCAAATATTTCGGTCGGAAAAATACTTATAAACATTTACCCAACCTCCATTTTCAAGAACAGCTGCATTTTGAACTCTTTGCCGCCGGGACCAGAACTCCTGGCAGGGGATATTATCATCATCGGTCTCAATAATTACCGATGTACTATTACGAATCGCCAGAAGATAGCCTATATTTTTACGAGCATAATGCCTTGTCGGACACAGATGAGCAAACCTGAAATCTGTTTCCTTCTGTCTTTTGAGGCTGTAAAAATCACAACCGTCAATACGAAAGTCTGCCGGACTGGCCTCATCGCCTATTACGATGAACTGATAACCTCTTTCGATGCACCCGTTGGCCAGCTCGCAAAGAATTTTGCCGGGGCCGGCAATAGAAGTTACGATGATAGAAATTTTATCTTTCATAAGCTATAAATTTCCAACAAGTCTCTCTCGAAACAGGCGAAATAAATTTTTGAAAGCATCCAGAATAACACCACCAGTTACGCGCTGGCTGGGTGCACGATAAAATATCGGCACCTCCACTATTCGCATGTTTCGACAGTATGCTTTTATTTCCGTCTGGAAAAAATGTCCACGAGACTTAATTCCCTTATCCAGTACCCTTTGTAAAACGGCACTGGTAAACATCTCGAAGCCGCTGGTCATATCTTTGAGTTTTGTGCCAAGCAGAAGATTAGCCAGGATGCTGCCTGTATAGCTGATAAAACGTCGGCTAAGCGGGGCTTCCGAGAACTTTCCGCCTTCGCAAAATCGGCTGCCGAACACGCAGTCATAATCCTCGGACATTTTATCAAAAAACTGCGGTATTTCCCTCGGCTGATGGCTAAAACCCGCGTCAATCTCTAATATCCAGTTGCAGCCTGCATTAAGGGCTTCCCGATAGCCCCGAATATACGCATCTACCACACATCTGTTTTCAGGAGACCAGACCACTTGAAGCTCGGGTAGTTTCGTTCCCAGGTCTTTCAGTAAATCAAAGGTGCCGTCTTTGCAGGCATTATCGAATACAGTAAAAAAGCTTACAGATGCAAAATCTCTGCACTGCTCTAATACCTCTTTGACGAATTCCACAGCGGTCGACCGCTCATTGGCCATAGGGCATACAATTCCCAGCTTTATGTCAGAAAACCTTACACTACTTGTATTAGTTTCAGAGCTATTCATTTTTACTTACGAAATTATTTGTCCCATTTATTAGATTGTTACTGTCAGAAATTGTGTATCATCGGCAAACCGCATCGCCCCTTCATAAGCAGCAGGGATAAGTAAGCAATCGCCCGCCTTGAATTCAACAGGATTTATATCTGCCGCCAAAATAGTTCCAAAGCCGGATAAAATAATCAATGTTTTCATTTTGCCCGGCGAAAGAAGCATTTCACAGTTTTTCGCCTGATGTCCTTTATCCACCTTGAATTTCTCGCAATCCACCAGCCGACCTACCGTCGTCACCGGAAGTTCGTCATCGGACATATCAAAGTGAATGCTCTGAAGTGCTTCTTCTATATGAAGCTGTCTCGGCTTTCCGGTATCGTCAACCCTGTTGAAGTCAAAGACCCGATATGTAGTATCAGAAGGCGTTT
>CAYWUO010000035.1:13610-15492 GCA_964461285.1 uncultured Pirellulales bacterium | reverse complement strand
ATGGTTGTGTCCGGCTGTTCGAACGGGTAGAATGTCATCGCGCAGAAAATGAAGCTTTCGAAAAAAGATTTGACCAGCATACCGGTGATTGTTCTTGTCGTGGCGAACACCCTTCCGTTGTATGGCGTCTGCTTTCTCGGATGGGATGTTTTCTATATAGTCCTGCTGTATTGGTCGGAGAATCTTGCTGTCGGGTTCTATAATATCCTGAAAATTGCCACGGCTAAAGTAAAGCATCCCATAGAGCACCTGGGTAAATTATTTCTCATACCTTTTTTCGCCGTTCACTATGGCGGGTTTATGGCGGTTCACGGTTTTTTCGTGCTGGCCTTTGCAAAAGCGTCCGAAGGGACATCTCCCGAAGTCTCATCTATCGGCAAGGAATCCTGGCCTTGCTTTTTTGTTTTTCTTCAGCTGCTGATTAATGTCGTAAGGCATATGTTTTCGATAATCCCGACGCAGATGAAGCTCGCGATTCTGGCCTTGTTTATCAGCCATGGCGTATCTTTTGTATATAATTATCTGCTCAAGGGTGAATACGCAACGGCCAGGCCGGGCGAGCTTATGGGCAAGCCCTATGCGCGGGTGGTCGTGCTGCACATTGCGATTTTAGCGGGCGGGTTTCTCACGATGGTAATCGGCTCGCCGGTGGCTTTATTGTTCGTGCTTGTAATCGGCAAGATAATTCTGGATATCAAGATGCACCTCCGCGAGCACAAAAAAGCAAAAGCTCCTGTCGCAGAACCAGCGTAAAAGCCCAACTATTTGCGTAGGGAATTTTGTGCGAAGAGGGCTTTCATTTGTGCCTGCCTGCGATTCTGGAATTCCTGTTCCGACATTGGTTTGAACTTCTTTTTTCCTATTCCGAATTTCTGCTTGAATTGCTCTAAGTCGACCTTGATTTGTTTTTTCCGCTCGGTAAGCAACGCCGGAGCCTGCCCTCTGGCAGGCAAAGGCGAAGGCGTTGCGCTAGTTTCTCTTATAGTATCTCTTATAGTTGTGTTATTAGTAGTTAGAACATTGTTACTAAGTCGATTACCCTTTTTTTCTAACTGACTGCGCTGTTTTGTTCTATGTGGATTAGCAGAATTTTCTACCATTTTGCCTCTATACCAAATTTGTGCTGCCATTTTGACCTCAGGATGAGATTTCGCCCAAATAGTCCTGTAATACCCCTTTGGACACTTGATTTGCACAAGGTCTTTTTTAACTAATCTGGCTATATATTTGCTTATTGTCCTTGGTGTAAACATAAACATCTTTCCGAGTGTCTCGTTGCTCTGCCAACATCCTTTTGAGCCGAAGCTGTAGATATGGGCGAGAAGGCTCTTCTCGGCGATTCCGAGCGAGGGGATATTGAGAATATGATAAGGGACTTTCAGGTATTGCTCTATCTTGCCTTTGCCTTCGCGAGTCTTTGTCTTCTTATCAGCCATTTTTTCTCAGGGCAAATACGGCCCTCTACTATTGGAGGGATTTGCACAAATGAGTCGAAAATCAGCGAATTTTTCAAGGTGGGTTTTTACGTAAGTGCTTGTAAGAAAGGGGCTAAAAAAAATTTTAATTTTTCTGATTTTAGCGCGCAACTATTTGCGTATCTGGTTGACGAATTGCTATAACTCTTTTTGCTTAAGATGCTTACAGCAATATTTTTTACATTCCCTTGAAGTATAAGGACTTAGAGTAAAAAACTAAGAGCTCAGAACTACTTTTGCCTGCGGGTTGAAGGGGTTTGTCCTGACGGCCAGAGAGAACAGGTACGGGTAATTTCCCTTAAGATGCTCCATATACGATAGCCATTCGCGCACCAGCAGACCATAAGCCCTTTTTATATCGCCCGCCAGATGGCCATAGTCTGTATCAGGCAGGCCGATGACGGTTG
>CAYWUO010000035.1:4996-13600 GCA_964461285.1 uncultured Pirellulales bacterium | reverse complement strand
GTGTGAAAGCTCCTCCGCCAGGTGAAAGACCGCCCAGAGAAGCTCTGTGAACTCATCGTGCTCAAGCAGGTTCGGATTCTCCAGCAGCCGAAGCAGAAAAGACCTTTTATCGATGAGAAAGCTTCGCAAACTCTCGAGGTCGCCTTTTTTAGTATCAATTTTGAAGTCGCGGCTCTTAAGAATCTCTTCCATCTTATCGAAATGCTCTTCCGACCAGCCGTTATCGATATCCAGATGCCTGCCGAAGGTGCTGGCCTCGGCGTCGAAGGACCAGAAGTATTTTAATAAAGACATACCGGCTTCGCTGAAAAATGCGCCGATGACCATATTGAGCTTCTTGAGCATCGCCCTTTTTTCTCTCTCGCTGAGAACCTGGTGTATAATCAGCGTTACAAGCAGGACCTCGATAAAGACAAAGGCGATATCGCCCAGCAGGTAAATGAATATATGGTGAGCATCGCGAAAGATTATAAAATGCAGGACGTAGAAAAACGCCGACAGGACGACTAATAACAAGCCGAACAGCATCCGCTGGTATAATGGCCTTGCTTTCATATTTATTCTCTCATTAAACCTGGATTTAACCCATTAATTTCAATATATACTTAGCGGCTATAATGATACCCCCGGAAGCCCCACAATTGCAAATTTTTTATGTAAAGGCAGAGACCCTGTGTGCCGTGCCGAAAAATCCTTTACAAACGCCATTTTTTGTAGTAAGCTGTTATAATAAAAGAACTAAAATTTTTTCAAGGATTTGAATTTTTTCACACAACTGTCCGCAGATTTGAGTGGAATTTTTAAGTATCGGGTGATTGGAAGAATGTCTGATGGGTCAATTACTGGACAAGATAGACAGCCCTTCTGATTTGAAGAAGCTGGCGGTTGAGCAGCTCGTTGAGCTGGCGGAAGAGATACGTCAGTTTATTCTTGATTCGGTCAGCAGGACGGGCGGGCATTTAGCCAGCAATCTCGGCACCGTGGAGTTGACGCTGGCAATGCACTATGTCTTCGATTTCAAGCGAGATAAGCTGCTCTGGGACGTTGGCCATCAATGCTATACGCACAAAATCATCACCGGTAGAAAAGACAAGTTCGCCCGGCTTCGCCAGGCAGGCGGTATAAGCGGCTTTCCAAATCCTGCTGAAAGTGAGTACGACCAGTTCATAGTCGGCCATGCAGGGACATCGATAGCAACGGCAATTGGAATGGCGATAGGTCAGCTCAAACAAAAAAAAGAAGATAAAATAGTCGCCTTAATCGGAGACGCCAGTATCGTAAACGGGACCAGCTTCGAGGCGCTTAATAATCTCGGGCTGGTAAAAAGGCAGATGCTTATAGTGCTCAATGAGAACTCAATGGCGATAGATGCAACAGTCGGGGCGGTGGCGAAGTATTTTTCTCGCGTACGGCTGAGCCAGACATACGAGGATTTGCGCAAAACCACGAGAAATATCTTAGAGCACACGCCGGTTATCGGTAAAACCGTTGAAGAGGCGATTGAGAGGATTAAAAAGAGTATCCGAATGGTTTTTCCTGCAAGCCAGATGTTCGAGAGCTTGAACGTACCGTACTTCGGGCCGGTTGACGGCCACGATGTAGAGTCTCTTGTGCAGTTATTCGAGGCGCTGGGCGAATTGGAGCATCCGGCGATTCTGCACGTTTATACGAGCAAGGGCAAGGGCTTTCGGCCGGCTGATTCTAGGCCCAGCAAATTTCATTCTACAGGCCCGTTTAAGATGAACGGTGACGAGGTGGAAGCGCAGGCTGATACTATAAGGCCGAGCTTTACGAATGTGTTCGGTGAGCAACTGGCAGAGCTGGCTGAAAAGGATGATAAGATTGTAGCGATAACCTCGGCGATGTGCGATGGTACCGGCCTGATGGATTTTCGCAAGAGATTCAGCGACAGGTTCTACGATGTTGGCATTGCCGAAGGTGCAGCGGTGGATATTGCAGCAGGGCTGGCACGCAGCGGACTAAAACCGGTGGTCTGTATCTACTCGACGTTTCTGCAGCGGAGCTTTGACCATATATTCCAGGAGGTTGCATTACAGAATCTGCCGGTAGTTTTCTGTCTCGACCGGGCTGGTGTTGTCGGTGCGGACGGCCCGACACATCACGGACTGATGGATATTGGCTATCTCCGGATGATGCCGAATATGGTGTTGACGGCCCCTGCCAATGATGTGGAGATGAAACTTGCATTGGAATTTGCGTTGGGCGCCGGTTCGCCGGTCGTTATAAGGTATCCGAAAGACCTTGTTCCGCCGAAAAAGTTCGTCACAGCCGCCTGCTCCAAGCCATTTAAGCTCGGCAGGAGCATAGCTGCAAAAAAGTCAAAAGATTCGTCCGTTGTAATCGTCAGCTATGGCAGCGTGTTGGCTGAAGCGCTTGGCGCAGAGGACATTTTGGCTAAAGAAGGGATTGCAGTTGACGTGATTAATGCCCGCTTTGCAGCTCCGATTGATAAGAAGATTCTTTCTTTACTGGACGCCGGCAAAAATATAATCACGGTAGAGGACCATAGTCTTAGCTGTGGGTTCGGCTCAGCCGTGCTCGAAGCGGCTGCAGAAAAAATGGCACATGGAAAGCAACTGTCGGCAATTCGTGTGCTTGGTGCACCGAGGAGCCTAATCGGTCAGGATTCCCGCAAGGCCCAGCTTACGCAGGTCGGCATAAGCGCCGATAAAATTGCAAAGACCGCAAGAGAAATAATTATTAATAAATGATTATTTATAATCTGCGGAAGGAGAAATACAAGATGCCGGATACGAAGCTGCCCAGGTTGGTAATTTTTGGTGACTCGAAGAAAGAGCATGTTGCCGAGGCAATTGCAGAATTTACGGATTTTACCAAAGGCAAAGCTGAGATAGCAGCAAGTTGCAGTATCGAGGACTGTAAATCCGAGAGTATTAAAAAGTGCGATTTTGCCGTTGTTTTCGGGGGTGACGGCAGTATTATCTCAGCGGGGAGGCATTTGAGGCAGAATAATTTGCCTATTATAGGAGTTAACCTTGGAAAGCTCGGTTTTTTGGCGGAATTTAGCGTTGAGGAGCTTGAGCAATATTTCGATGATATTATCAGCGGAGAGGCGAAGATTGAAAAGCGGATGATGCTGAGCTGCAGGGTCTTTGGAGGTTCGGCTGAATGTCCGGAAAAATTCAGCTCAGTGGCAATCAATGACGTGTTTATCACAGCGGGGCCTTCGCACAGGACCATCGAGTTGAAAGTCGCTGTAAATGGTCAGCCGGTAGCCGGCTTTGTCGGCGATGGCCTGATAATCACAACGCCAACCGGCTCAACGGCCTATAATTTATCGGCGGGCGGACCTGTCCTTGATAGTTCTATGCGGGCAATGGTTATTACTCCAATTTGCCCTCATTCGCTTAGCTTTCGCCCAATCGTTATCGATGCAGACAGCAAGGTGGAGATTTTGGGCGTCCAGCTCGATAAAGGCACGAATATATCGGTAGATGGGCAGGATTCTTTGCAGCTTTCAGGTGATGATACTGTCAGGCTGGAGAGGCAAAAGGGTGATTTTCTTCTCGTAAATAATCCTCAAAGGACCCGCTGGGATACATTAGCTGCTAAACTGGGTTGGGCTGAAAAGCCGAAGTATAAGAGAGACCTGCATTCTTGATTTCGACGCAGCAGCGGTAGTTTGGCGTTTTTGCTGTTGGGTCCCGCACCGTAACGCAATCAGATTCTATTGTTTTGATGCGCAAGTGCCGATTTTCTGATTATGAACTTGTTTTTGGATTAAGGAGTATAAATATTAAAGAGCGGGGATTTGTCTTGTCGTTTAGTAAGCAGAAGGACGAGAGCTAAAGAAATTGACTATTAAAGACCTGTTAAGGACAGGAGGTTTTTTGTTATGACAAACAGACAATTCATTTTTGATTACAAGAGCGTGTTATACAGAACAGATATCCGAGTGCTTATCCTGGCAATTGTATTTATAGCCCTTTTATCGTCAACGGCCTGGTCGCTTGAGAATACATATATCAGGAATCCTGTGAGCCCGAGTTATTATCCAATGAGCCAGATTAGTCCGAGCCTGCATCAAAGTCCCGACAGGTTTGATACGAGCGGTAACGATTTGATAGTGGGTGATGTGCGTGGCGGTACGTACTTTCGAGGTCCTGTGCCGTATCGGTCGAGCACGAGTTTTAGAGAAGCGGTTCCTTCGGCTGGTCTTTCTTCTTTTATGAGGTATTCTGCGGGAGAAGAGGATTTTGGGCGTGGAGCCGGCAAATACAGACGAACCAGACCATATCACAATCCGAGTCAGACGGCGACTTTTACCAGGCCTGGTCAACGCGGTGTTTTTACGCCGAGAAGCGTCTCGGCGGCTGAAAACGCCAGCATTAGTGCTGTGACAGAATTTGCTCAGTCTGCTCAGCCGACAGGGCGAGTTTACACAGGCAGTATCGGTTCTATTGCTAACTTGAGGACTCGGCCAATGTCGAGAAGTCTGGAGGAGATGGAGAGATTAATTTCGACCGAAATTGGCGAATCCACAGACATCGGAGTTTTAAGGAATAGATACATATCGCAGGAGCAGGAATCAGAATTGGCTGGCGAGGAACGGGCGAAGACGGATTATCGCTACATTGGCGATTACGCCTCTGCCCTCGAAGAAATTCAGCGCAGCATAGAGCAGTTGAAGGAAAAGGCATCGAATTTGGTGGTAGAGCCAATAGACAAGGATGACTCTTTACGACCATCTGTTAAAGGTGAGTTAAGCAGGGAAATTCTGCGGCGCATTGAAACACAAGCTCCAAAGAAGAAGGTAAGTGATCAGGGCCATTATGCGGAGGAATCTACAGCTCTGAGCGATGCACGAGAGTTTGCCTCCAGAGACGGCAAGGAACAAGAATTGCACGATGCTTATAAACAAGTGAGCCGGCGGGTTGAAGATTTACAGGAAGTTCTTAAGCAATTAAAGGCCACCGGAGATATTGGAGAGACTTCAAGCGCTGCAAAAGGCGGTTGGAGAGCCGAGAAAACCGGTGGTGCCGAAAAGACATCTGGCCTGCTCGGTTCTCGATACAGTAATATCAACCCACAGCTTCGGTCTTCTCTAAGAAGCACCGGGTCTTTGGTATCAGGTATCGGGCAATCCCCTCAGCTTCGCTCGGGACAAGCAGACGAGCTTTACGGCGAAGATATATCGGCGAAAGCCAAGTTCATTTTGGGTGAATACAAGGACCTGGAATCTTTTTCACAAAGCAAGTTCAACGAGTACATTGGTGTTGCGGAATCATATCTGAAACAGGGCAGGTACTATCGGGCGGTAAGCGCTTATACTCTGGCATCAATTTATAAACCGAATGACTCGCTTACATTAGTCGGCAAGAGCCATGCGTTATTTGCCGCCGGTGAATATGTCAGCAGTTCCCTGTTTCTTACAAGGGCGCTTGAGATGTCTGACGAGCATGCGCGGTCAAAGGCAAACCTTGAGGAGCTCTTCGGCGGCCGCGATGTTATCGACAGCCGAATAGCTGATATCGAGGAACGGCTTGTAAGGAGTGATGCACCAGAAATGGAATTTTTGCTTGGCTATATTTATTACCAGACGGGCGAGCTCAGAAAGGCCAAAGAAGCGATAGATACAGCTTCACGAAAGATGCCTGATTCACAGGCCGTGGAGGCAGTTAAAAAAGCCATCTATGACGCGATGGGCCTGTGAGAGCGAGGCAGCTTCAAGGGACGACAGGATGATGGACCAAGCTGGAAGAAAATTCATTTCTATTGCGCGGGGGAAAACTACACAGCCCGAGAATCGCAGATAACTTTTATTTATATGGTTTCCGCATAAGCCTTTTACAATGGCACATTTTCCGCCTCATTCTGTCACCTCAGTTTCCCAACCATCATATTTTCCGGAGAAACGCTGTGCGATGCTTTCCAACCAGCTGCTGATTTCAAGGATTGTCTCAGTCTTGGGAACTATACTCTTCGATGCACAGCAGGACCATTCGGGCTTTGAGAATAACCTCCTCCGCAATGGCTGAGTGTCAAGATTGAGCTTAACTACATAACCATCTCTTTCGATTTCACTTGCTGCCGAATTTGCCAGTTCCTCTGTCGGAAAATATAAAAAGAAATCTATAGGATGCAGCTTGCTAAGATTCGACCCAAGCTCTTTTAAACAATGTAATACGGCTAAGTCTATTTCATCTTGTGTGTTCATAAGAAAAACCCGCTGCTATTATGATAACATTTGAAGAAGGAATTGGAAAGAGAAATTTTCTGATACTTGCTATAAGTGACGAAAATTGGATAATATCTGATGTAATGATAAGGCCGAATATATCTTTGGATATAGAAGAAGTATTTCGAGCGGGAGGTCTTTTATCGCAATTCCTGACGAATTATGAGGATAGAGCCGAGCAATTGCAGATGGCCTGTGCGGTGCAAAAAGGGCTTTCGGAGGGTCGGCATACGGTTGTCGAGGCGGGCACGGGCGTCGGCAAGAGCTTCGCATACCTTGTCCCTGCAATAGAGCTCATCGGCAGAGCAAATGGCAAGGTTCTCATCAGCACCTTTACCATTACCCTTCAGGAACAGTTAGCCAGTAAGGACATTCCTTTTTTACGCGACTGCCTGCCTTGTGGGTTCACAGCGGCACTGGCAAAGGGAAGAGGCAATTACCTGTGCAGGCGCCGGCTGGACTTTACACTGCAAAGACAGGGCTTGTTATTCGACAAAGGCTCTTCCGAGCTTGCGGCGATAAACAACTGGGCAGGGAATACCAAAGACGGCTCGCTGAGCAGTCTCGATTTTGTTCCGAGCGCGACGATATGGGATGCGGTCAGCAGTGAGCACGGCAACTGTCGCGGCAGAAAATGCAGGCATTTCCGCGACTGCTTCTACTGGCGAGCGAGAAGAAAATTGGATAGCGCAGATATTATAGTAGCTAATCACGCGTTACTATTTAGCGACCTTGTGCTAAAAGAGCAGGGAGCGGCGGTGCTGCCTGATTACAGGTACGTCATCATCGATGAGGCGCAGAATATCGAGCACGTGGCTGAAGAGCATTTCGGGATAGATGTCAGCAACCACAGAATCAGATTTTTGCTCAACGGCCTGTACAACCCGAGAACGCACAAAGGTCTTTTGGCTTATACAAGAGCGAATAAGGCGATTGATATGCTCGGCAGGATAAAAAAAGAATCTGACAGCTTCTTCAAGCGGGTTCGCGGCTGGTACGAAAGCAATAAAGACGAGACCAACGGAAGATGCTATGCGAATTTCGTGGATAACAATCTGTCGGGACATCTTAATAACCTGAGGTCGGAGCTGGCGAAATCAGCGAAGAAGACCGATGATGTCGATGAGAAATTCGAGCTTATGCGTTTTGCAGATAGAAGCGCTGGTTTAGCAGAGGAGATTGACTGCTTTATATTGCAGCGAAGAATCGACTATGTTTACTGGGTGGAAGTTGATACCAAGAGGAAGGCGTCTGTTCGCTTAAAAAGTGCGGCGCTCAATGTCGGAGAGGACGTTAAAAGGTGTCTGCTCGACAGGTACGAATCGGTGATTATGACCAGTGCAACTTTGAGCAGCGGTGAGAACAGAGGACAGAAGGCAGAGGACAAAGGACAGAAAAGAGAAAACATGGGAGGGTTTGAATTTTTTGCAGGCCGCATCGGCCTGGAGGATTTCGAAGCTCTTAAGCTGGGCTCTCCTTTCGATTACGAAAAGCAGGTTACAATTTATATCGAAAAGGACCTGCCTGGCCCGAATGAGCCGGAATTTATCGAACAAGCGACAGAGACCCTGAAAAAATATATCCTGCAGACAAAGGGCAGGGCATTTGTTCTTTTTACCAGCTACGAGATGCTCGGTGAAATGTCAGAGAGGTTATCCGGCTGGCTGGATGAAAATAATATCGAGCTGTTACAGCAAGGAACAGGGATTGACAGGACGGTTCTTTTAGAGCGCTTCAAGGATAAGGATTCATCAGTTTTATTCGGGACGGATAGCTTTTGGCAGGGAGTTGATGTGCCGGGCGAAGCGCTGAGTAATGTCATTATTGTTCGGCTGCCCTTTTCTGTGCCGGATAAGCCATTGATAGCAGGCCGGCTGGAGCAGATTAAAGAGCGAGGCGGAAATCCTTTCTATGATTATCAACTGCCGTCAGCGGTTATCAAGTTCAAGCAGGGCTTCGGCCGTCTTGTTCGCACAAAGACCGATACCGGTATCGTGGTGATTCTTGATTCCCGCATTATAAATAAACGCTACGGGCAGAGATTTCTGGATGCGATACCAAAATGTAAAACCGAAATAGTCGCTCGCCGCTCGTGACCCGTGGCTCGAAAATTATCTCCTGCGTTTTCTAAGAAATAGTACGCCTAAACCGAGTAAAGCAAGCGTTGCAGGCTCAGGGATTAAAAGATATGCATGTGTAAAACCATCAGGATTCATTCCTCTTCCGACTATCCAGCCGTGATTGTTTATTGAGTAGGCTCTCTCCAAAATCCAACCACTGTCGGGATCTATAAGAGTATTAAGGTCAATATTATTGCCACCGCCTGTTGGGTCAAACAAAGTCGCACAGAAACCGCGATTCTGTTCAAACAAGCCACCTACTAT
>CAYWUO010000035.1:0-4986 GCA_964461285.1 uncultured Pirellulales bacterium | reverse complement strand
TGTCCTTGATTGAGTATGCTTCACTTGTTGGATAGCTTGGTAGCGTGCCAAGATCAATATTATTACCATTTCCTGAAGGATCAAATAAAGTAGCGCGATAATAACCTTGGATAGTATAGGCCAATCCGACAATCTGACCGGTATTGTTGATTGACTGGGCATAACTCAGAATGCCACCGATTGATCCGAGGTCTATATTATTACCTGCTCCTGTTGGGTCAAATAAAGTAGCGTAAATAAATGGAATGGTATCAGAGAATCCAACGATCTGACCGAGGTCATTAATTGAATAGGATCCACTGTGAAAGCCGCCAAGGGTGCCGAGGTCTATATTATTACCTGCTCCTGTTGGGTCAAATAAAGTAGCGTGAAAAGCTCCTGAGTTATTTTGTGCCCCCCCGACGATTTGACCAGCATTATTGATTGAACAGGCCATACTATCATTTCCTCCAAGTGTGCCAAGGTCGATATTATTGCCTGCTCCTGTAGTGTCGAATAAAGTAGCGTGGTCATAATCTAGGCTGTTATTCGAACTGCCTACAATTTGGCTGGCGTTGTTAATTGAATAAGCATAACTTATATCGCCGCCGAGTGTGGCGAGGTCAATATTATTGCCCGCGCCTGTGGGGTCGAATAATGTAGCACGGCTATTCCCAGAGCTATCTTCTGCGTAACCTACAATCTGTCCTCTGTCGTTGATTGACCTGGCAACACTGTAATCTCCGCTGAGTGTGCCGAGGTCGATAACTTGATAGACAACATCAGCAACCGCGCAGAAAGGCAGAAATAAGGTAATGACCAAAAAATATATAAAAATACGGCTTTTCACCAAGCTCCTCCTACGAGAGCGTTTTCCTCAAATACAGTTTTTATTATAGAACGTTTTGGCTGAAAGTCAAGGGAATTTACTGGATTCCCGCATTATCAATAAACGCTACGGGCAGAGATTTCTGAGTGCTATACCGAAATGTAAAACCGAAATAGTCGCTCGTCGCTCGTGACCAGTGGCTCGAAAATTATCTCCTGCGTCTTCTAAGACACAGCGTTGCGAGGCCGAACAGTAAAAACGTGGCCGGCTCAGGTACGAGGACGATTCTGGCATCGTCGCCGATACGAAAACGAGTATCAATGGATTCGCCGCTTAAAAGCGTGCCGGTAAGGTATCTCCAGGGCTCATCCACATCAAGCCCTCCATATAAACTGGTGAATTCTCCGTAGCCGACGCTCTGGCCATCGACTGCAAAAACGGAGCCGAATATTCGTATCGTACTGCAATTGGATAGTGACAAATCATCACTTATCGAGCCGCCGTAGATATTTATCCGGCTGGAATCGTAACTGATAAGGTCGTACATCGAGCCCTCGAAGATGCTTGTTTGGCTGTAATCGTGGCTGTAAAGACGCCTTATGTCACCACCCTGGATATTTATCCTGCTGTCGCTATATCCATAGAGGTTATACCGAATGCGCCCGCCGGACAGCAGGTTTACTTTGGTATACATTGAAGATGCCTGGTAGTCCACCCTGACATCGTCGTTGACGGTATAATCTATGTCGTAGGCCGAGCCGTCGTTGAACTCAATCAGCGCGAAGGCGGGGCAAACAGACAGAAATAATGCCGCCGCTGCAAAACAGATTTGTCTGAGAGAGGCACCAAGCTGTAACCGAGTTATAGCAATTTTCACCCTAATTCCTCCTCCTTAAAGAGTGATTTCCTTGAATATATTATTTATTATAGGAGTTTCGGATAGAAAGTCAAGGGAATTTTCTGTATGCCTGGTTTGGATATAAGGGTGAGTCCGGAGTTTTGTGTCTGCGGTCTTGGGTCTTTATATGCTTGCTTCGAGCTGGGCGAGGACGGTTTTGGTTTTTGCGATTTTATTTCCGGTGGGCGAGAGCCAGTGAAGGTCGGCATTTCGCTCGATTAAATCCTCAATCCTTTTGCAGGCAAGAAGTACGGTGGCGTGATTTTTGTTGCCCATAAATCTGCCAATTTCGGAAGACGACATCTTAGTGTGTATTCTGGTCAGATACATACTGAAATGCCGGGCGAGGGCGACGGTCCTGTCTTTCTTTGATGAGTGTATATTGGCAGGCGTTAAGCCGAAATATGTGGCAACGGCTGATTCGATATCAGATACGTGCACAATCGGGTCGGTCCTGGCGAGGTGTTCGGCAAGGACCGTCTGGGCCATGGCAAGATTGATTTTTTCATTTTGTAAGGCCGAGAAGGCAATCAGCTTCAGCATTGCCCCTTCCAGCTCCCGAACGTTGGTGCGCAGATTCTCGGCGACGTATCTAATTACGTTTTCGGGAAATTTATTTTGTGTAGTACTTTTGCCAAAACTTGCTCCTGTCATAGTTTCAGCGTATTGTCGACAGATTTGACAGCGGGTCTGGAAATCCGGGTTGTTTATCTTGACGACCATCCCTGAAACGAATCGGTTGACCAGCTTTTCGGACAACTGCCCTATCATTTTTGGGTGTGCATCGGAGGCCAGCACGACCTGTTTGCCTGCGAGGTTGATGGTATTGAATGTGTGCAGGAATTCTTCCTGCGTTGAGGGCTTGCTTGCCAGAAAGTGGATATCGTCGATGGCCAATAAATCCGTTTGTCTCATTTTTCGTCGAAATTGCTCGAGCTTTTTTAGCTTCAAGCCCAACACGAACTGGTTAACAAAGTCCTCCGCTGACAGATATTGCCAGTTGGTTTGAGGGCGTTTTTTGGATACTGCATTGCAGATTCCCTGCATCAAGTGTGTTTTTCCGACGCCGTAACCACCGTGAATAAAGAGGGGATTGAAGGGGCTTTTCTGCTCGTTTACGACGGCTTTAGCGGCGTTATAAGCAAGCTCATTTGACTGGCCGACGACGAAAGTGTCCATAAATAGTTTTAGCTTTTTTTCGGGCGGCTTTATCCCTGTACTACGTGTACGGTCGAGAACAGAGCGGTTGCGGGCCTTTGCAACGAGCTGTGCCTGTGAGTCGAGTTGCGTCCGCCTCTGACTTCCGGAAAGCTCCGGGTCGATTGTGAAGGAAATCTTCAGGGTCGAACCGGTGACTTCACGGGCAGCCTGGCTGATTTGAATTGAAAAGTGGTTTTCAATCCAGCTTGCGATAAAAAGGTTTGGCACGCCGACCTTTAGATAACCGCCTGTAAGAGTAAGCCTGGTTGAATTGTTAAACCAGATACGAAACTTTTGCGGCCCAATCTTTTTGGCAAGAGCTTCGTTAACAGCGCTTATCTGGGTTTCTGCCGAGCGGGGCTTATCATCCGTGATTATACCCTGCATTGATACTTCTCCTGTCTCTCAAAAGTTGATTTTGCTCGTTTGATACGTCAAACGTCAAGTATCAAACATCTAACGTAGGGTATCAAGACAAATTTTGGGAATTTCTTTTCCACATAACAAAGGATGTTGATAGTGTTGACTTTGCGCACGAAAAAAATTTATTGTTAACAGGTTTTGCACATCGCAAGTTGGATTTGTGGAAAACTTGTGTATTAAAATGCAATTCGCGTTTCAAATTTAAGCTTTAAATTTCAACGGAGCAATTTCATTTATGAGAACGGAAGTAAATCAGTGCTTTTTTGATAGTATTGCTGTGTAACCGCCGTCGTTGTCTGCCGCTGCATCGGCTGATGGCAGGAGCAACTGAACGGAGTCGAGTTCAAAATCAGGATTTTGCTGAAGAAATTTCTCTATGAGCTGCTGGCTTTCCTGTTTCTGTATGCTGCAGGTGCTATAGCAGATTTTTCCATTGGTTTTTATCATCGATGCAGCGGTTTTTAGCAGGTCGGCTTGCGTTTTTGCAAGCTCTTTAATTGCCTTTGGCGTTATTCTATAGCGGGCCTCGATGCGTTTTGCCAGTACGCCGGTATTCGAGCACGGCACATCCAGCAGGACTGCATCGAATTTAGAATTTGGAGTTGAGAGTTGAGAATTTTTAAAAAACTCTGTGTATTCAGTGACAGTAACGCTTCTTATGCCGAGACGGGTGGTGTTTTCTTTTACCATTTTCAGTCGCTCAGGATTGATATCGGTGGCGATAATCTGTGCCTTATCGCCGGTTACCTCGGCTAACTGGGTTGTTTTTGTGCCGGGTGCTGCGCAGAGGTCGAGGATTTTCCAGTTCGGCTGCGGTTTTAAGAGCTTAACCGGCTGGGCTGCAGATATATCCTGAACGGTGAATTCGCCCTTGCTGAAGCCCGGCAGCTCTTTGACTGCTTTTGGGCTTTTGATTTTTAACATTTCCATATCAGGGATAGCTTCGACGTCGATATTTGCTTTGCGGAGCTTCTCGGATGATTCTTGTGCTGTAGTTTTTAGTGTGTTTGGCCTGATGTAGATGCTCGGCTTGCGATTAGAAGCAAAGCAGACTTGTCGTGCGGCCTCTGTGCCATATTCGTTGAGCCAATCGGCGACGAGCCATTTTGGAAGCGAAAAGGCAGTGCTTAAATAATCGGCTGCGGAGGTTGCAGCATCCGGCAGGATATCGATATCGAACTCACAGCCAGATGAGAGTGTCTGTGGAAGTGCCCTTTGCGGATTAGCTTGCGCAAGCGGACATTGTCGATTGGTAATATGTCTTGTGATTTGCCGCAGGGCTGCATTTACGAAGCCGGTTTGTTTTTTGCCTGTTAGTGATTTGGCGTTTTCGGCTGCTTCATTGACGATTGAATAATCCGGCGTTGCAGGAGAGTAGATAAGTTCGTAGGCTCCAATGCGGATGATGTTAAGAACATTAGCGGCAATCCTGTCGACTGGGCAATCGGTGAATTTTGCTATGACCATATCAATTGCTGTTCGATTTCTTACGCTGCCTAAGACAAGGTCGGTAGCCCGTTGCCTTTCGCTGGTTTTGTGAAGCAACTTATTCAAAATCACCGAGGCGTAATCACGCTTAGTGTCGAACTGATTTAGCACTTCGGCTGCAACAAGGCGTGCTGAAGATGGTTTTTTAGCGGGCATTGTCGTTTTCTAT
>CAYWUO010000034.1:0-15508 GCA_964461285.1 uncultured Pirellulales bacterium | reverse complement strand
AATCGGCAATTAAAGACCGAGAAGTATGAGGCGATTATCTGGGTTACCGGCTGCACACATGTTGTCAGCGTCTTTGTTGACGATGTATGTCTCAGCGAGGTCATCAGCACGCCCGGCCAGTTGCTTCCCTCTCGAGGCTTGATTGAGCGTTTTCAATTCCGCGGCCCACGAACTCATAAATGCACAGTGAGCCGGCAAATAAGCTATATGACTGATTTTCAAGTCGAAAAGATGAGCCCAAATCTGTATCGTCAGAGCCATACCGACCTTGAGCGCTTTGCTCGAAACAGAGGAGTCTTTGTTAAATTTCCGGGTTTAGAAGTCGGAGGGCTGCAGCCCTTCTGTTATATTGACTTCGAGGCGAGACGAAATGAATTGCACATTCACAGCTTCGCAGCTTACCCGGACCAGGTAACAATGATTAAGACCCAATCATTGTTCGACTTTCAATAATAAATAACATATCAACTCATTTCGCTGCTCTGCATCTGTACGTTTTGCCTTAAGACGTCGAGTTTTGCGCGGATTTCCTCAGCCATTCTGCTGTTCGGAAAATCGTTGGTAATTTGCTGGCCGATATCGAGGGCCTGGTTCCATCTCTTTTCGGTGACGGCGATTGAAAACTGCACGCCAAGATTGTGCAATTTTGACCGGAAGACATCCTTCGCCGCTTCTTGTAATGCCAGTGCTTCGTTGGGAGTCAGGTAGAAGTCAAGCTCTTTTAGAATCTCCAGGCTTAGGTCGGTTTCTTTGCGTTGTACAGCATTGTCCCAAGTAGCGAGTAATTCTTTTTTGCGCAGTTGTTTTTTATCAATTAATTTCTGTCGCATTGCCTTTGCTTCTTCGCTCTCAGGATAGGCCCCGATTAATCCTTCAATCTGAACACTCGCCTGAACCCACTGATAGGTATCCAGCAGCCCTTCAATGTGTGCTATGGACTGATTTATCCTCTCCTGAACGTTAGCGAGCCGGTATTTCTCGGCCTGGTCTTTCAATTCTTCGGCGAGCTCCTCGTATTCGGGACGTTTTGCAATTTTCTCAATTATGTCATTGGCGGTATCAAAATCCTGCTGCTGAAGCTTTTCAAAGACGGCCTCCCGCAGAGACTGCCAGTCCGCCTCACGGAACGCAATTGCCTTTGCCGCTTCACTAATGCGGGTGCTCTGACTGATTTGCGAAAGCCCGGTCCCGATTTTCTCCAGGGCCCCGGCAACCTCCTCGAGCTTTGTACTATTGTCTCGAAGCGCGTCAAGTATCTTAAATACCCTCGACAGCATCGCCAGAAGCGCGATTAAGAACACCAAACCACCGAGCAGAAAAACGAGGGGCCGAAGGCTTTCGGATTTCTCAAAGATTTCCGTAAAAAACGAAAGAATAAATATGATTAATAACACGATACAAATAATCACAATGTGCCATTTGAATTGCCTTCTGAAGCTTGAAGTATCCATAAATCCACCCCTGCCTTTAAGCCGAACATTTAGTTCTCTTGCTTATATTATAATAATAAAAGCAACACTTTGTCAATAATAGAAAAGCAACAGCCAAAAAATGTAATCCACTAATGATAGTACAATCGGCTATTTTTGCCCGATATTAAGCTCTACACCACTTTTTTTACAACTTTTTACGACCAAAGGTCAAACTAATCAGCTATAATCAATATAACAATAAAGTTATATCAAGGTATGAGAAAATAACGGCAAACAAAAAAGGAGGCAATTAATATGAAGGCGGTTAAATGCACGTTTTTGCTCGTGGCCATTATGGCAATTACAGCCACTTTTGGTTCGATAGATAAACCTGATGCGAAGACAGAAATGTACGAACAAACAGTCGTGGAAGGAAATAACGAATTTGCTCTGGCACTTTTTACACAACTTCGAGGACAAGAAGGAAACCTGTTTTTCTCACCTTATAGTATCTCGACAGCCCTTGTAATGGCCTATGCAGGCGCAAGAAGTGAAACAGAAATCCAGATGGCCAAGGCACTACACCTTCCTATTGTTACGAGTCCAGACAAAGAGACGTCATCATCGTTCGTGCCGGACAGGCAGCAATTTGCCTCAGCATTTGGAAGAATCATAAAAGACCTAAACAGCAGAGGCCAAAAGGGCAGCTATGAGCTAACTGTCGCTAATGCTCTATGGGGCCAGCAGGATTACGGATTTCTGACGGAATATCTGGAGCTTATCAAAACAAACTATGACGGCCAGCTCAATGAGGCTGACTTCGTAACCGCTGCCGAAACAGCATGCAAAACCATAAATGCCTGGGTGGAGGAAAAAACCAAAGACAAAATCAAAAATCTTATTGCACCGGGTGTGCTCAACAGTATGACCCGGCTGGTCCTGACAAATGCAATCTACTTTAAGGGCAACTGGGCGAAGCAATTCGAAACAGACAGGTCGAAAGAAGCTCCATTTACCCTGATGAGCGGTGATAAAATCGATGTCTCAATGATGAACAAGACGGCAAAATTTGGCTATATGGAAACCGAAGACTTCCAGGGCCTTGAACTGCCTTATGTAGATAACGAACTATCAATGATTATTTTCCTTCCCAAAGCCAACGACGGGCTTATTGATTTTGAGAAAACACTTACGGCTGAGAACCTTTCGCAATGGCTGAGCAGACTCCATAAGCGTAAAGTTATCGTTTCTATTCCGAAGTTCAAGATGACAAGCCAGTTTGCGCTGGCCTCTGTGCTCAAATCGATGGGAATGACAGATGCTTTTATGCCGAATGCAGCTGATTTTTCGGGGATGAACGGCAAAAAAGACCTTTTTATTTCAGCGGTCATTCATAAGGCCTATGTCGACGTTAATGAGGAGGGAACCGAAGCAGCGGCGGCAACAGGGGTAGTAGTGGGAATAACATCCGTTGGGCCAAGACAACCGGTATTCCGGGCGGACCATCCATTTCTGTTTTTAATCGTGGATAACCAGACCGGCAGTATTTTATTCATCGGCAGAGTAATGAGACCAAAAGCATAATATTAACGCACTTCCAGACGGTCTTTTGCATTAGACTTTAATTTTGATTACCTGCGGTATCAGGATTCTATTATAACCAACTCTGATGCTATTGCCCCCAAAGCCATTCATTTGCAAAAATCATAAAGTCGATAAAATCAACAGAACCATCTCTACCAAAGTCCTTGTTAACTATATGATAAAACGGGACTAAAAAAGAGTGGGCGGGAAAAGCCGACAAAAGGTGGGAATAAGCGGTTTTATGGGGGCGAAAATGAGGATTTCAGGGAAGGAAAAAAGGGAAATTTTGAGAGGTGGGTACGTGGGACTGCATCTCATTTAGACGTTAAAATAGGGAATATAGTGCAAAATGGTGGGACTGAAAATGTAAAACGGTGATTTTATTTAAACCCATTTAAAACATCACGAAACAGGCATTATGAGGCATTATAAAAAATTCAGATATAGTGACATGCTTGTTAGATAAAGACATAACATCTGGACATCTGGACATGACGTTGGTCATAACAAATAAACCACGTTAAGTGTTTAGTGAAAATGTGATAAAATAGGCAATCTTATTTATAATGATTCTGGATATATTAATACCTGTATTGAGAAAAAAAACTTAAGAATTTTCTAAGTACTTATTATGCCTATATTTATAAAAGTATTATTTTCCTGCTTATACCCTCAAATCCTATTTTTTATAAATCCGTTTTTTTTGGGTTTTGGCCATCTTTATAGATGTCTGCACAAGGCTTGCGTGCTCTCGTGCCAGGTGCGTTTCTATTTCGTCAAGCGGTACGTCCTCTGCGACCATACTCATAAGCTTTTCCCTTTGATTCGGGCTAAGCTCGTTGATAAGAATAGCCCCTAAAGAACAGGTATTTTTTACCCCGTAAGTGTTGGCATATTTCCTGAAAATCGGGGCTATTTGCTCTGTGAAATCTACCGTGCTTCTCTTTACCATTGTTTTCTCCTAAAAGCCCTAAAAGCTAAGATTAAAATTATATACAAAATTCATAAAAAAATCAAGAAATAACACTTGACTGGGCGATATTCCTATTGCATAATATACATAAAGATATGAAAAATACAGGTGGGAAAATGGACCGCAATCGACAAACGATAGACTTTAATAACGAGATGCACAAACAAATCCTGGAGCACAGCAACGAAAGAGGTTGCCGGTCTTTTGGTGAAGCGGTCCGAGATATTATCCGGCTGTGGTTTGATTCACAAGAACAAAAAAGTATTGATTTTGTAGATACGGTGCGAGCTGCTAAATTGCTTGGTTATACACAAAGACACGTTATCAGGCTGTGCGGGGAAAAAGCTTTGAAGGGAGCAACGAAAGTCGGGCACCTGTGGTTAATTCCAATGACAACTATTGAGCTTCTGCAAATAAAAAAGGACAAGAAAAATGAAAATCAGAATGATAAAGACCGTGACGTGTAATTACGGAACGTTTACAAAGGGCAGGGAAGTTGACTTGCCGCCGAATATGCTCCAAAGATTACCGAAGGATTCATATATGCCGGTAGAGGCCAGCAAGGAAGGCGAGGCAATAAATGGTAGTGATACAACCGACAGAATTAGCGATACGTCTGCGAGGATACCTGACTTGTCACTTGGCGGAGCAGGGCGAAGAATTAAGCGGCCTAAAAGATGAAATAATGGAGAATGTTTCGCACCCTGGCCGCAATAACACGCCAGGCGAGCGAGCAGAATTTCTATTGAAGCTGGCCCGCGAAAAACTTGATTACATCGCCCAGGGCGTATTTGACCTGCGAGAATTAGAAAAAGGTGGTAGTCAGGCATAAGTCGAGCCGAGTTCGGCCAGCAGAGACGAAGCTGGCGAATAATTTATAGCTGTAAATAGTCATTTAAGAAGAAAGGGCCGAGGCAGGACTGACTGAGCATATAACCGCTTAAAAAATGGCGAAGCTAATAATAACAATTTTTTCTATAATTTTTTGTTTGACAAACGGCGGATTTTCGGTTAAACCGGCTGTTGTGAAAACTGTGAAACCTACAAGAAACAATTCGATTAAGGCAAATCTACCGGATAAAACTGGAGAGCTGCGAGGCGGTAACGTCCGCACGGCTTCTTGTAGGGCCGCACACCTCTCCAGTTCTATTCGGTTTTTCTGTGCGCATGGCACGGGAGGTATATTGTGAAACCTACAAAAACCAAAAACAAGTTGACAGGAAAGGAAGGATTAGAGGGGTTCGTAGGAGAGCTGAGGACGCTGGCAAACGAAATCTATCCACTCCTGGCACCGACAACAAAGATAAATATACTCAGGGACGAGATGCAGTTGGCAGCCAGGGAGATTCAGGAGAGCATGGCAAGGTCAAAGATTGCTATGCTGGCCAGTATGGATATCCTGCGGGCAGGTGAGGATTTATTAGGTTACGATTTTTTATGTGCCTTAGATGACGAACGAAATAGTCTTGTCTCTGACGATGGGCCGGAATCGCCAGGCGAAGATGCTGGCGAGCCGGTAGAGTCGGCAGAGTCGGCAGAGCCGGTAGAGTCGGTAGAGTCGGTAGAGCCAGTAGAGCAGCACGATGTCGATTCAAAGCATGATGAGCAAACGAAACATGAAGTTGAGAGGATTGAAAAACTGCTGGGGGCATACAGGCCGGATTATCAACGGGTGATAATTGAAAAATTTTCAGAAACGCTCTCAGAAAAAGAGAAGGACTTCGCAGAAGAAGAAGCCAGAGATAATGCACGAGACGATTTACTTAACTATATGCTCAATAATACTGACTCGTATTCTGATGAAGAGAAAATCTATAGGCGTCTGCTGGCACAGGTAAAAGGAAAAAACAGTGTAATGCGGTTAGCAAAAACTGCGTGATTGTGAGGACCATAAAATGAGCGACAAGGAAGTCGAATTTGCGGATTTAGTGACGAAGGAACCTCAGTCGGCGGGGCTGGAGACAAAGCAGTTTCCGGCCCTGCTATCCGTCAAGAGCATAGACAAGCAGGCCAGGCGAATCACGGCGATCGCATCTACCGGAAATCTCGACAGAGACGGCGAGATTATCGAGCCGGAAGCATTCAGAGAGAGCTTGCCGATTTTTATGAAAAATCCTATTGTGCTTGCAGCTCATCAGCATCGATTAGACGATGGGCGAAGTTCGGTTGTGGCAAACGTTATATCGGCCAGCGTGACATCGGCTGGTCTTGAGATTATTATGCAGTTTCACGATGTTACGGGGCTTGCCGAGGAATATTGGCAGCTCTACAGCAAGAAAATACAAAAGGCACTATCCGTAGGTTATATATCGCTCGAAGGAAGCTATGAGCAGCGAAACGGCAAGAGTGTATTTGTTCATACAAAGGTGGAGCTGTTAGAGATTAGCCTTTGTACCGTACCGAGTAATCGTGAGGCACTTTCCAAAAGCTCGCAGCGAAAGCTGGATTTTATCAGCGACAAGAAACAGCAGCGAGAAGAAATAGAGCTTGAGAAATTACTCGATGAATTCGAGACCGAGCATCCTGACTTCGAGGCCGAATGCGAGGAGTTTGCAGAGATGATTTTAGGAGTTAAGACAATAGACGGCATTACAGCCGAAGATAATATTTTTGATTTTGACGAAAGCATTGACGAGTTTGCGAAATTAGTTAATAGCAGCTTTTCTTCTGAGCTTTTTTAATATGGGAATCTATACGAATAACACGTTTGCCGGTGTCCCTCGTGCTGCGAGCGTGGTGCGTACAGATTCGGCGAGGGCCGAGTGTTTGATTTGTTCTGGCTACGTTTTACTCCTGGAGAGGGGGACGGGGAACGTCCCCCTCTTTTATTGTAATGTATGATTAACCTTAATTTACGAGGGATTTAAAATGCTTACAGTTGAAGAAAAACAAAAAATAACAACCGGCTTTAAAGCTGCCGGTGAGCGAATGAACGATTTTGAGTCAGGCCTGAAAGATATGAAAGAGGCCTTCGATGTGATTGCCAAGCAGCTCCGGAATACAACAAAAGCATTTATGACCGGCCAGACCGAGACCGGCGAAAAGTATAACCGCTTCTGGCAGACAGAGGAACAGGCGAAGGAATTCGGCGAGCTGATACTAAAGGCCATTCACCGCAAGGCCCTGGGCGAAACCGTGATGACCGAAGGTGGCGTCCTTGTGCCTGAAGAGCTTTCAATGCGTATCATCGACAAGCTCGGTAAGTACGGCAAATTCCGCCGCAATGCTCTTATTGTACCTGTCGGCAGTGACCGGCAGGTTGTGCCTAAAGTCGAAGCTGACCTGATTGTCTATTCACCAGGTGAAGGCAACGAAATCGATGAAAGCGATATGGAGTTTGGCCAGGTAGGCCTGACTATGCACAAGTTGGCCTGTCTGTGCAAGGCATCGAGCGAATTGGAAGAGGACAGCGTTATCGCCCTGGGCGAGATAATCGGTACAAGCATGACACGCTCTATCGCCAAAAAAGAAGATGAAATCGGCTTTGTCGGCGATGGAACAGAAATCTATTTCGGCATGACCGGTATCGTTGGTGCGTTGCGTGCCGTTGATGCAGTAATAGCAAATATCAAGGGCCTGAAAGTCGGGACCGGCAATGCCTACAGCGAGCTGACGTTAGACGACTTCGAGGGCGTTGTTGCGATACTGCCGGACGATGCCGATGACGGTGCAAAGTGGTACGTCAATAAAAAGTTCTTTTACAGCGTGATGTACAAGCTGGCACGAGCTGCCGGAGCTGCTGATTTGTTTGCGATTCTGACGGACCGCAAAGAGAGATTCTTTATGGGCTATCCAGTAGAGTTCGTTTCTGCTATGCCATCGACAGAAGCCAACAGCCAGATATGTGCACTTCTCGGCGACCTGCAATTAGGTGCTTTTCTCGGCGAGAGGCGGCAGCTTCGGATAGATAAAAGCGCCGAAAGATATTTTACGTCCGATGAGATTGGCTTTAGAGGTGTCGAGCGAATTGATATCAATGCTTATGGTATCGGTGACACGGACGAGGCAGGCCCGATTGTCGGGCTTATAACTGCTGCAGCTTAATCTCGTGCCTGCGAGATACGGTGGGCTGCATTTTGACCGGATGGGGCCCACCAATTTTGAAAAAATATTATGGCAAAAGAAGTAAACGTACATCTTAAAGCTAAAGGGGCAAGGCAGGTCAAGGAGGAGATGGACCAGGCCGGTCGAGCCGTAGAAAAAGTCGGCGATAAGACAGAACAGACGGGACGCAAAACAAGAAGGGCCTCGGACAGGATTGTCGACGGTTTTAAAAAGCTGGCCAGTCCTGCTGTTTTCTTGGCGATAGTGACTGCCGTGGCAGCAGCAGCCGGTAAAATTGCAAAATTCTTTGATACTATCAAGACACGCAGCGATGAAGCCGTCAGGGAGGTCCAGGCGATACGAGCTGCGTATACGGATTTATTTGAGGCCCTCGATGCCTTCGATGAAAAGCAACGGCAGGCGGTGACAAAGACTACTAACCTGCTTTTACAGAAAGCCGGTGTCACTCAGGAAATCGGTCTGCCGGTTATCAACGCCTATACACGACAGTTCAAGGCAATGGTAGGGACCGGCCAGCTTACCCAGGAGCAATATACACAGGGCCTGACGGGAATGCTGGGCTATGCCGAGAGGCACGGTGGAGCTGCAACCACAGATTTAATTTCAATAGCTGCCGGATGGGGAATGACAAGGCCTGAGCAGCAGGGAGAGCTTCGCAGAATGGTTGCTGCCGGTGCACAGTCAACGGGCTTGACCGATGCTGAGCTTATAGGTGCGTTAGGTCGGGGAATGCCTACGATAAAGGCGATGGGCTGGACGCCGGAGCAGGCAATCCAAAGCATAGCACTTATTGCTACCGGAGAGGTCGGCAGAAAAAAAGCGTCACTACCGGCTACAACATTGCAGTCGTTAATGGCCCCTCAGCTTGCGAACATTGAAAAAATGGGCATACCGGAAGATGTTGCACAGGACCCGCGAAAGCTGCTTGAATATTTTGAGCAAAAAAGAGGCCAGATGAACCAGCAGGCATTTATACAAATGCTTACTCAGACATACGGCACCGAAGCTGCTGCCGGTGTATATAAGCTCATAACGACTCCCAGGCGTGGAATTACGGAAGTGTTAAAACGAGCTGCCGGTCCAGAAGGTATCGCTGCCGAGCAGGCTGAGGAAGCAGCCAGGCAAACAACCTTAGAGGCCAGGGACGCAACCACAAAGGCACGCAAAAGGCAAATCCAGCTTGATATAACCGAACAAGAAATCTTTATGGAAGATGTTAAGGAAATCGGATTGGAGCAACAAAAACTTCTCCAAAGAACACAAGAGAAGCGACAATATATCGATGAGCTATTAACGTTCGGAAATGAAGCCGAAAAAGAGCGTGCGGCTTATCGTTTGTGGGCTGAATCCTTAACACCGGAAGAAAAAGAGGCAATCTCTTTAGAATATCAACGTGCCATTGACAAGAAAAAATTCGGCATTCGATTCGGTCCGTCAGTAGCTCCATTTACAGATTTTGATTTAGAATGGAAGTGGCAGCAAATAACACCGAAGGAAAAGTGGGAAACATTGACGGGGATATCTCCTGAAATGCCATTAAGTGGTAAGCCGGTAGGTTCGGGTGCTCCAATAATCAATAATGATAGTCGCTCTTATAGCACTAGGATTTTTAATCCTATAGTCGGAACTAATAAAATAGATTTAGGTATTGGCGCTCGAGCTCCCCGAGAACTTGCATAAAAGGTATTTAACTGCCGTTTGAAAGCTTTATAAATGGCTGATAAAAAACGTTGTGGCCGATGCAAACAAGAAAAGCTGAAAAGTAAATTTTCTAAAAATAAGCGCAGTAAAGACGGCTTAGACCAGTATGCAGAAAAATATATTATAGAAAAAATGATTATATTCCGGCACCAAAGCATTTAAAAGGGCAGCCAAAACCTCATATAAGAAGCAGAAGCAGCGCAGAACGGAGTAGATTGACAAGAGATGCAAGAAAAAGACGAGCACAGGGAGAGGTTGTTGAAAATATAACGGGCAAAGGCATAGATTCCATAACGCAGGTCGATAGTGTTTTGCGTGAAATGTCGGAGCTGCAATATAAAATCGACACCGAAAACAATCTGCTTAACGACCGAATCAACATGTTAAAAGAATACACACGCGAGATTACCGAGTCGGATTTGTGTCATCAGCATAATTTAAATCAAATGCTAAAGGCATTTATAAAGCGTATATGCAAAAACGGCACAGCAATAAAGAGGCATTATCGGTTCGGCTCGATAAGCTTTTCAAAAAAGAAACTGGACATCGAATTAAAACCGGCCCTGGCGGGAGAATTAATAAACAAGCCATGATAAATTATATTAAGACAATTTGCCAGTTGCCAGTAAGTTTTCTATTGCATGTAGTTGTGTTGATAGAGCGCGGTTTGACCTGGTGCCTGGTAAGGCTCAGTAATCCATTGTGTCCTTTTACCTGCTCTGTGCTTAAGCGAATCGTCAAGAAACGGGAAGCGGCAAAAGATATTTGCTCCAAAAAAGATGTGTTCGATGTTCGCCCTAATATATCTGTGTTCAGGGATTGGCTCAAAGGCCAGGACGATGATTTTATTGAGTCGTATCGTTTCTCTATGGAAAACGAGTTTGGCGTCCCTGCTCATTGCAAAGACAAAGACTCGCACTTGTACGCAGTGTGCAGGCCCAGCAGGGACGAAAATATAAAACGGATAGCTTACTCTTTAAGCGTGATGAACACTATTGAGTTGCAGCATTGGCTATCGGAAAAAAGGGAGCTAATACAATAATGTCTATTTTTATCGAATATTGTACGGTCAAAGAAGTTTCGCAGCTTACGGGTTTAAGTGAAGTTGCGATTCATAAGCGTTGTGCTGCTGGATATATTAGCGGTTTAATAAAACGTAACAACAAGAGGCTAATACCGCTTGAGGAAGTTGAAAAGTTGAAAAGCCCAGGGCATTGTTCAGAGCATAAGCGAAAAGAAGCATTAAACAAATTAGCAAAGATTAGACTCTTTGACCGTAAGCGAAAAGAGTATCGTTCTCGATATGGCTTAGCCATGCCTGGTAGGCATCATTTAATACCCATAGAAGATATTGAAAAACGAGCGTTGGAATCGTGTGGTGTTCCGAGGTCAACGCTTTTCCGTTGGAAGCGAAGATACAATGAATTTGGTTTAGATGGGCTGATAGACACAAGAGGCGGTAAATACAAAAAAAGACAGCAGGGATAACCAGTTTTATTGGCCTGCCGCGTATGCCTTTGGAGCTTGCCTATATCGTTAATTTAGGCAACATGGCACGCGGATTTTCTATCTATATATGGCAAATTTGACATTTTCCTGCGACACCAATTTCTCAGTATCAGTCACATATACAAAAATTAGGTACCACTTTACCGTATAAGCTACATCCAGTCCCACTTTCTGTAATTGGTACCACTTTACCGTATAAGCTACAGACATTAGTCCCACTTTGCCGTATAAACTACAAATACATTTATATGGCGGATAAAGCTCATTCAGCGTCGTTAATCAACAATAGTGTTTATAATAATCAACAACAAATATAACTGTTTTTATAGAAAACAGTTATACATAGCAGGAAATTTTCGGCAATTCTTCAACGTTGTTTTTTTACAACACAGGTTTCTAATCCACATAAGAGTCGCTGTTTTCAAAGTAGAAACAAACCTTACGGGTAATACAACAGGTTTGCCTGGCTGGCTTTCTCTTGCATACAAAGATTAAATTAGGTAAAGAGCCAATTTTCGGGCGTGTGGGTATGATTTTTGCGTTATTATCAATAATTCGGCTTCGGAGATTTTCTAAATTAGGGTGATTTGAATGGACGAGACAAACCTGGAAGACAAACTTAACGAATTGGTCAGAGAATTCGGAAATGCGGCCAACCCACAACATAAGAAACTGGCAGAGCTTGCCAAACAAGCCCAGGACAACCGTAAAAAGCTTGAGAAAAGCATTAGTAGTCTCCAGGAATCGCTGGATTACCTGCGGGTATGCATTAAATATCAGGTTTTTGACCTTGAAGCAACTCGCCGGGAAAACGCATATCTGAGAAAACTGCTTGAGGAAAACGACAGTTAAGGCCGCTCGTCAGGGCGGATTGTACTGCAGCCGGAAAACCATAAGCTCACGCAATATCACCACCACATCCAAAACACCAATATAGTGCCAATAAAGATAGTGCCAATAAAGTACGTATGAAAAACATAGATAAATACAGTGAATCTCGACAAGTGAGCCGGCTGTATCCCTGCTATCTGCCAGGACTAACTATGCCTGTTTCGGAACATACCACTAAAAAAGAAAATATTCCAAATCTTCCCGTCAGCCCTCTTTCGCGTATTGACTCAGAATATATGGTGAACAGGTTCAGCTTTTTTATTCCTAAAAATGTAGTTTTTTAACATTACATTATCAAAGCTTATAGAATACGACCGAAAATGTAACTTAAAGAGTCTATTGAAACGTCTCCAGTCCATAATCCGGTAGTACTCAGAAAGTTGGCAGCGTTTTTTGTCGATAAAACTATAGTTTATGGAAATAATGGTCCGGGAAAAACGAACATCGGCTTAAATTAAAGCATACATAAAAATAGTTGTTTATATCTCTAACACACTGGATTTAAGTGTTAGAGTTGATTGACAAATGGACTAAACGTGATATAATACCGTCTGTTGTCCGATATTTGCAGTTGATTGTATTTTTTCACAGGCGATGGGACAGCAGAAGTAAAATTTGATTCCTTCGGAAAAAAGGTTTTGAGGTAAGAAATGTTTGAGCGTTTTACAGACCGTGCACGTAAGGTTATGGCGCTGGCTAACCAGGAGGCACAGCGATTCAATCACGAATACATAGGCACTGAACATATTCTACTTGGTCTGGTCAAGGAAGGAAGCGGGGTCGGGGCCACTGTTCTAAAGAACCTTGATGTGGATATAAAGAAGCTCCGGCTGGAGGTGGAAAAGCTGGTTAAGAGCGGCCCGGATATGGTTACGATGGGCAAATTACCCCAGACACCAAGAGCCAAGAAAGTTATCGAGTATGCAATCGAGGAAGCCAGGTCACTTAACCACAATTATGTGGGTACCGAACATATCCTGCTGGGTTTGCTGCGAGAGAGTGAAGGAATAGCAGCTCAGGTTCTTATGAACCTCGGCCTGAAGCTCGAAGACGTGCGTCAGGAGGTTTTGAATCTGTTGGGAGCAGGAGTAGACGACGGACCAAGCGGCCTTGGAGTACAGATGGGGCCAGCAATAGGTCGAAAGCCAAAGAGTAAAACCCCGGCACTGGATAGCTTCGGCAGAGATCTCACCCAATTGGCATCCGACAACGAACTTGACCCGGTAATCGGCAGAAAGCGAGAGATTGAGCGGCTGATCCAGATACTCTGCAGACGAACAAAAAACAATCCGGTCCTTTTGGGCGAAGCAGGTGTCGGCAAGACAGCTATAGTCGAGGGGCTGAGCCAGCAGATAATCAACAAACAGGTGCCCGAACTACTCAAGGACAAGCGAATCGTGGTGCTCGATTTGGCGATGATGGTGGCTGGAACAAAATATCGCGGGCAGTTTGAAGAACGAATAAAGGCAGTCATTAATGAGGTTAAAAGGGCTAAAAACGTCGTTTTATTCATAGATGAGCTTCATACATTAGTGGGAGCCGGCGGGGCCGAGGGTGCTATTGATGCCTCAAACGTTTTGAAGCCAGCTCTTTCCCGTGGAGAAGTGCAATGCATCGGGGCTACTACTCTGGACGAGTATAGAAAGTATATTGAGAAAGACGGAGCCCTCGAGAGGCGCTTCCAGACAATAATCGTTGAACCCCCTACCAAGGAAGAAACCCTAGATATACTCAGAGGCCTTCAGGACCGCTACGAAGCACACCATAAGGTAAAATTTACCGATGAAGCTCTTTTCCAGGCAGTAGAGCTGTCCACCAGATACATCGCCGGCAGGTGCATGCCCGATAAGGCCATAGACGTCATCGATGAAGCCGGTGCGAGAGTCCGGCTAAAGAATATGACCCTTCCGCCGGACCTGACTGAGTTAGAAGGAAAGATTGAAAACCTCCAAAAGGAAAAAGACGAGGCGGTCAGAAACGCCGACTATGAACGGGCGGCGTCACTAAGGGACGAGGCACAGCAGCTTCTGGACCAAAAAACACAATTGCAAAAGAAGTGGTACGAAGAGAATAAAGATGCAACCGGCGCAGTGGATACCGAGATTATAGCAGAGGTCGTCAGCAATATGACAGGTGTGCCGCTGACAAAACTGGAGAAGAAGGAAACCCAACGGCTTTTAGAACTCGAAGCCGAGCTTCATAAAACGGTTGTTTCACAGGATGAGGCAATCAGCGCTGTGTCCAAAGCCGTAAGACGCAGCAGAAGCGGTATGAAAGACCCGAACCGACCAATGGGATGCTTTATATTCCTGGGCCCCAGCGGTGTGGGTAAGACGCTGCTTGCACAAGCTCTGGCAGAGTTTCTGTTCAGCGACAGGAATTCTCTTATACGGTTAGATATGAGCGAATTTATGGAGAAGCACAATGTAAGCCGATTGGTAGGTGCTCCTCCGGGATATGTGGGCTATGAAGAAGGAGGACAATTAACCGAAAGGATTAGACGCCGGCCTTACACTGTGCTGCTCCTGGATGAAATAGAAAAGGCACATCCGGACGTTTACAATATGCTTCTGCAGATTATGGATGAAGGTCGGATGACCGACAACTTCGGGCGAAGCATAGACTTTAAAAATGTCATACTTATTATGACCAGTAACATTGGAGCTGAGCTGATTAAAAATCAATCAGGATTCGGCTTCGGCAAAAAAACTCCAGAGTCGAATTACGAGAAGATGAAAGATATTTTGCAAAAGGAGGTAGAGCGTCATTTCAGGCCCGAGTTCCTCAACCGGGTGGATGACACTATAGTCTTTAAGGCGCTAACAAGAGAAGATTTGCAAACAATTGTCGATTATGAGCTTGCGAAGGTATTTAAACGTCTGACGGAGCATGGGTTGAATCTTGAACTGACCAACCAGGCCAAAGAGTTCCTCATCGACAAAGGTTACAATCCCGAATTCGGGGCAAGACCCTTGCGAAGAGCCATCGAGCATTATATAGAAGACCCGCTTTCAGAAGCAGTTCTGGCGGGCAAATTCAAGAACAAAAATCTTATAAAGATTGATGTTCAGGACGAAGAGCACTTGAAATTTGAAGGTGTTAAGGCAAAAGAACCAAAAGAAAGCAAATCCCAGCTCGCCGCCGGCGGTGCCGCTGGCGGAGCCGGGCAGATAGGTGTTACACAATCACAATAACAGGGACTACAGATAGTTGGGACAGCCAAAAAACTAAAGTGAAATAGTCCGTTGTTAAACTGACAAGTACATTTCTTCCGACTACTTATACTGCATTTCAATTTCCAAAGGACTTTGCTGTTGAGTCAACAGGTCTTCAAACTCCTGCTCGCTAAGCACCGGGACGCCCAATTCCCTAG
>CAYWUO010000033.1:0-15560 GCA_964461285.1 uncultured Pirellulales bacterium | reverse complement strand
CAAATTTGATATTGTAATTTCCGATTACTCACTCGGCGACGGGACAGGATTTGACGTTTTGGATTTGGTGAAAGATACACCTATTATACTTGTTACCGGAGCCGGTGATGAGGAAATAGCTATCAAAGCATGGAAGGCCGGTTCTTACGATTATCTGGTAAAGGATACCTCACGAAACTACCTTAAAGCTCTTCCGGTGACGGTCGAAAATGCTATTAGGCATAAAATAATCGAAGAAAAGCTGCAATTACTGTCAGGTGCTATTATGAGCACGGATGATAGCGTCTATATTACCGATATGGAGGACAAAATTGTATTTGTTAATAAGGCGTTCCGTGAAACTTATGGATATAAAGAGGATGAAATCGTTGGACAATATAGCAATATCTTGTGGATAGGAAAACCTCAAAGCGATAAAACCAGAAGTGTCCTTCAAAGTAGATCAGTCGGAAGCACTTGGGAAGTCGGATTTTACCATAAACGGAAAGACGACAGCATATTTCCGGTTTCCCTTTCAAGGTCAATCGTAAAAGACCCAAAGGGCGATGACGTCGCTGTTGTTGCCGTGGCTCATGATATCTCGGAGCGGATTCTTATAGAGGATGAGCTCAGGACCGAAAATATAAAACTGGATAGACAGAATCAGCTAAAAAGCGAACTGGCTGTTATGATTGCAGAAGCATTAAAGGCATCTTTTGAACGTGGAGATATTAACAGAGCTAAAAGGATAATTAACGACTTTCTTGATATTTCAAGAATCGAAACCGGCAAAATGAAGTTAAACATTAGTGAGTTTAATCTACACTCGGTCGTTTCGGAAGTTATAGAAGCCATATCACCTCTGACATCTGAGAAAGATATTCAGCTTAAAAGCTTTATTCCTGATTCCGAGTTGATTGTCAATGCAGACCGTAATAAGGTAACGAAGGTCTTAAATAATCTTGTTAACAATGCGATAAAGTCAGTTTCCACGGGGGGCCATATTAATGTCCTGGTAAGAGAGACGGACAATCAAATTCGATTAGAAGTACAAGATGACGGCCCAGCTATTGATAGCAGCGAAATACACAAGATTTTCAATCACTTTACAATGATTAAGGAACAGCTACAGAATCAGCGTGAACAACTTACAAATCTGATGCCATTTGATGATGCAGGTAAAAATCCGCGAGCAGATACTTGCGATTTACTTTTACAAGCTCTGGCCTTACCAATAGCTAAAGTGTTGGTGGAATTGCATGGTGGGCGTTTGTGGATTGAAAGCAAACAAGAAAAAGGAAACAATTTCTACTTCACGCTACCGAAGCTGACAAACCTGCGGAAAGAAACCTCTATGGTTGAAGTATCTGCAGGTTTAGAATAGTAAATCTGGGGGGTCGTGACAATGGGAGGGGGGAAAGCTGCATACGTAAATTGTTGTGCTAAGAAAGTGCTTATATGCAGCAAGCACTTCTGCAATGGGGGTGTATATGTTTATACAAAAATATTTTTTAGCACGATTGTTTGTACTTATACTGATATTTTTGCTTGTTTTTGTTTTCAGTGTACAACTGTTTGCTGGGCAAGAAGGCGCTGACAATGAAGAGGATTTCTTTGAAATGCCTCTTGAGGAGTTAGCAAAGGAGCCTTATGTAGTGGTCTCAGCTTCTCGTCAGGCTCAACAAATCTCCGAGCTATCGGTTCCTGTGAGTGTGATTACCGCCGATGACATTCACCACAGTGGCCTGACCAATATTCCCGAAATCTTACAATTTTCTCCCAGCATCGACATGCTAAAGTTGAGCCGCCACCGATGGGCTGTTGGGGTAAGGGGACTGCATGAATTTATTTCAGACCGTACGTTATTGCTTATCAATGGACGCTCAGCCGAGAGCCCGCTGTTTGGCGGCACAGAATACTATACACTGCCGATTCTTATGGAAGACATCGAGCGAATAGAAATTGTGCGGGGTCCCGGCGGCGCTGCCTGGGGCGCAAACGCCTTCAACGGCGTAATCAACATAATAACGAAAAAGCCGGAAGACGTTCTTGGCGTTTTCGGCTCGACGTCAATAACTGAATTCGGGGACAGCTACACCCACCTTCGATGGGCAGATAAACAAGACAAATGGAGATGGCGGATATCTACAGGTTATGAAGATTTAAAAAATTCCGACGGTGCCGGAGCCGGCAGGTATAAGTCAAATACAACTGTCGCCATGGAAACTCTGATGGATTTAGGCAGTTTTACTGCAATATATAATTAAATGCTCTGTACGGTTAATACTTTTGAAAATAAATATAAAAAAGAACACAGTCTGAAATGAATATAGGGAAAAAACTGACTTTAGCATTTGTAGGCATTGCTTTATTGATAGGAATTGCAGGGTATATTTCTCTTAACACAAGTCAAAAAGCATTACAAGAATCTATCGGCGAAAGCTCAGTATCTTTAGCCGTCGAAACTTTGAAAAATATTGATATGACTATTTATAGTAGAATTGAAGAATTTCAAGCTTACGCTACAGGTTCAAAACCACAGGAAATTACTAATAAATCGAACGAGGAGTTTGAAAAATTAGGTGATATTCAAAGTTATATTACTCAAAAAGACAAAGAATGGACTTCTGCACCAAAAGAAACTGTAACTTCCTTTATGCGGGAATTGGAGAGCAATGAGCTGGCAAGGGAGTTAAAACAGCGGCTAAAATTCTATGAAGAAAAATATAGCTACAGAGTTTTTGGGGAAGTTTTTATAACAAACAAATATGGAGTAAATGTTGCCCAAACAGGAAAAACCTCTGATTATTACCAGGCAGATGAACATTGGTGGCAAGTTGCAAAAAATAGTGGTCTATATATAGAAGATGTGGAGTATGATAAAAGTGCGGATGTTTACTCAACTAACATCGGAATAAGAATCGATGATAAAGACCAGAATTTCTTGGGTGCCATAAAGGTCATTCTGAATATTGAAAACGTGATTGAAATAATGAAAAAAGCAAAGAAAGCTTCGCCATATAAAACCACGGAGCTTAAGTTATTTGATAAAAAAGGCAAAGTGATTTTCGACACATCACAAGAGCTTAAACCTTTTAAAGACACACTTGATGAAAATATTCTTAAGCGCACAAGGGAGAAAGCAGGATATCTATTAAAAACAGGAGAAACTAGTGAAGGTGATGAGCTATTTGCCTATGTTCACTCAAATGGATATAGGGATTATATGGCTTTAGGATGGGTCTTAGCGATAGAGCACGAAACAGAAGAAATATTTGCTCCTGTTGCCGAATTAAAAAAAATAATGTTAATTGTTCCCCTTACTGTGACGATGGTTGCCGTTCTGGTAGGCCTGTTTATCTCTCGTTCTGTTTCAAAACCGATAATAAAGTTTAGGGATGCAGCTATTGAGATAGGCAAAGGTAGATTAGACACAACAGTAGAGATTAAGTCAAAGGATGAAATTGGGGAACTGGCAAATTCTTTTAACAAAATGGCAGAGCACCTAAATGAAACAATATATAATTTTAATCGGGAAATTATCGAACGCAAAAAAGCAGAAAAAGCACTTGAAAAGCTCAACAAAGACCTGGAATCGACTGTCCTGGAACTAAGCCGCTCAAACAAGGAACTTCAAGAGTTTGCCCATATAACAGCACACGACTTAAAATCGCCGCTGAGAGCAATAGGAACTCTAACCGACTGGTTAGCTACGGATTATAGTGATAAGTTCGACCAGCGCGGCAAAGAACGAGTTGACTTGATTGTGTCAAGGGCAAAACGAATAGACAAACTAATTGATAGCATCTTGCAGTACTCTGAGGTTGGACGAATTGGGCAAAAAGGGAAAATAGTAGATATGAATGAGGTGTTATCAGAAGTAATTCAGGAAATTGGGCCGCTGGAAAATATTGAGATAACTGTTGAGAATGAATTGCCCACAATAATATGTAACAGGAGGCAGATATCGCTGATATTTAAGAATCTGCTGAGCAATGCTGTAAGGTATATGGATAAACCAAAAGGTAAAATCGAAGTCGATTGTAGTGAAGAGAATAACTTCTGGAAATTCAGTGTCTGTGATAATGGCCTTGGGATTGAACAGAAGTATTTTGAAAAGATATTCGGGATATTCCAGACTCTTTTGCCTCGTGATGAGTTCGAAGCAATTGGCATTGGACTTTCGCTAACAAAAAAAATTGTGGATTTATACGGTGGGAGAATCTGGCTCCAGTCAAAACCGGGGGAGGGAAGCACATTTTACTTTACATTACCAAAGCAAGAAATGGAGGTTAAAGATGAAAAACTCAAAGCCGGTACTGCTTGTTGAGGATGAGCGCGTCGATGCGATGATGGTCCAGCGGGCGCTCAAGGATCTGAAAGTTACAAATACGTTAGTTCATAAAAACAATGGCAAAGAAGCTTTGGAGTATTTAAAGGATGAGAATAATGAAAATCCATGCGTTATTCTTTTGGATTTGAATATGCCGGAAACCAATGGAGTTGAATTTCTTAGGATTGTAAAGGCCAATGAGAAGTTAAAGGTTATTCCCATCGTAGTATTGACTGCTTCGACTGAAGAACAAGATGTTATTGAATCCTTCAGCCTAAGTGTGGCCGGTTACATTGTTAAACCCGTTGATTACAAAAAGTTCGTGGAGGCAATCAGGACGGTTGCAATGTATTGGACACTGAGTGAATTACCAGAGGAAAATTAAAACACCAATAATTGTAGACACTATATTTCTAACTTAAAATGGAAATACTGGCAAATTAAACTTTAAAATGACATATAAAAATGAAAGTTTTTTCGACTCATCTATTAATCTATGGCAGGTTTAATAAAGAAAGGATTAAGAAGCTACATAGCTTCTTAATTGGAGAGCGTGCCGACTAACCTGTCATCTCCATAGTTACTAAAGCGATAAACCTGTCATCAGCAATCTCGAAAATCTGGTCAAGGCCGGTCACCTTTAAAATGCCCTTGATTGGGGCTGCTACGCTGCAAAGAACAAGCCGATGTTTAGACTTGGTTATTGGTTTGTGTAACTTCAGTAGCTTCGAGAGACTCGAGGAGGTTATAATATCTACATCGGAAAAGTCTATGACAACATCACAGTCTTCTCTGTCATATACAATTTCAGCAATAGTCTCGAGCTCGTCGCTCATTTCCGGCTCTTTGGATAAATCCACAAGAATGATATTCTCTGACCAATGTTGGATTCCCATTCTAAATATCCTTTTATAACTCGATAAAACTCAAAATAGTTTCGGATGCTGTTTCGACATAAGCTTATATCAAGTTAAATAAATACATATCGGTTTCTATTTATCCTGTTGATAAATTATCAATAAACTGCTATTGGCTTATAACTTTTCTTTTTACAATAAAGATTTACTTTAAGTCACGCGGGTTATTGGTGTTAGATATAAATTTTTTAAGGCCTTAACAAAAGGCGCTTGCCTAAAACATTAAAAATACAAAACTAATTATTCATTATGATAATAATTTAATAGGTTCTTGTCAATAATTTTTCTGTTGTTTCTGTTGATTTTGCCCTTTCTTTGAATATAATGCTTCTTTTGGGAAATTGGAGAATAAGAAAAGTGGAAAATCTTTAAAGAGAAATAGTTATGAAAAAGGGATTTTTATTGATTGTTTTAACGTTGTTGCCTGTGGACAGCTTGGTTCAGGCTGGAGAAAATAAGCTGGGAATTACTTTTGATATAACTTATTTGAGCAAATGGCTCAGCAAAGGAGTTGAGGCCTATGGGCAGCAGGGGGCTTTATTCAAGACTGTCGACGTTGATTTATACGGTACGGGTTTCGGTATAAAAGTTACCCATCGAAACTGTATATCAAGTGGCTACGTTGACAAGGAAAGATTTGATTACAGGCCATATTATAAAGGGCGGCTTTTTGATAATAAGTCTTACACTACAAACTTTAATATTAGTGCCGGCTATGAACACTACCCAGGTTTGGCCCGAAACGTAGCTAATACTACCTGGGAGTGGATATACGCATTCTCTTGGCCAAATATCCTGCCGAAGGGATTCGTGCCCAGCTATATTGCTCATTATGAGTATCCTGCAGGAAGCGGCAACAGCAATAGAGGTGTTACCGGCTGGGTTCATCGTTTTCGGCTGGATTATGACCTGAATACACCGCAAATTCCTTTGCCTTTGCAGCTCTCTTCAGAGGTCGCATATACAGACGGTCTGGGTGGCGCAGCTCATGATTGGTCGTATGCTAACTTTGGTGTTTCGACAAAGCTGAAAATAGACGAAAATCTCACGTTTGTTCCGGGGGTGTACCAGCAAATCACAATGGACGATTCTATCAGCAAACGTAAGGATATAACGTATTGTGTCTTGAGTATGAAATATAAATTCTGAGTAAAGGTGTCCTTTTCGGTTGACTTTTCGCAAATAATTTGATAGAAAGTGGACTTTTCTTAGATTAAAAGGGATTATATTAACTTGTTCAATATTTAATTGTATGTAAAGGAAGGACTTATGGCAGACGAACAAAAAGCTATTGATTCTCTTATGAGCGAAAAACGCACATTTCCACCACCACCTGAAATTCAGGCCAATGCTTATATCTCCAGCTTCAAAGATTATCAACAGATGTGGGAAAGGTCTGTTAACGACCCGGATGGTTTCTGGCTCGAACAGGCAAAAAGCATAACGTGGTTTAAAGAACCGACTAAAAGTCTTCGATACACGTGGGATACCAAAAACAGAAAAATTGAACACACCTGGTTTGAGGATGGCCAGCTCAATGTCGCGTATAATTGCCTCGACCGCCACCTCGGAACGCCAATAGCAAAGAAAACTGCTTTGATTTGGCAGGGAGACGAGGAAAATACAGTAAAAAAACTTACCTATGAAGAGTTGCACAAAGAGGTTTGTAAATTCGCCAATGTCTTAAAATCGAAAGGCATAAAGAAAGGCGACCGTGTGGCGATTTACCTGCCTATGGTTCTCGAGCTTCCTGTTGCTATGCTCGCTTGTGTCCGCATCGGTGCGATTCACTCTGTTATTTTCGGGGGTTTTAGTTCCGACGCCATTCAGGACCGCATTAACGATTCCGACTGCAAAATGCTTATTACATCCAATGTATCGCTGCGTGGCGGAAAGCATATTCCACTGAAGAATATCGCAGATGGTGCATTGAAAGGTACTCCTACCATTGAAAATGTAATAGTCGTTAAGGTAAGTGATGACCCTTGTGATATGAAAGAGGGAAGGGATTTTTGGTATCACGATGAGATGGCTGATGCCTCCGACCAGTGTGAAGCCGAGCCAATGAACGCTGAAGACCCATTATATATACTATATACATCCGGCTCAACCGGCAAGCCAAAGGGTGTAGTTCACACAACAGGTGGTTACCTTGTTCATGTTGCTTATAGTCACAAGGTTATTTTCGATGTTCATGATGAGGATATCTACTGGTGCACCGCTGATATTGGGTGGGTGACAGGGCACAGTTATATTGTCTATGGCCCGCTTGCAAATGGCGCTACATCTATGATGTTTGAAGGCGTACCGACGTATCCTGACGCCGGGCGTTTCTGGCATATTTGTGACAAGTTTGGTGTTACTATTTTCTATACGGCCCCGACGGCAATTCGTGCTCTGATGCGTCAGGGAGAAGAGTGGCCCGCTAAGTATAAGCTGGATTCCCTGAGGATTCTCGGTACTGTTGGCGAGCCCATTAATCCTGAGGCCTGGATTTGGTATTATGAGAAAATTGGAAGAAACCGTTGCCCGGTTGTTGATACCTGGTGGCAGACGGAGACCGGTGGTATTTTAATTACACCTCTTCCCGGTGCGCACACTCTGAAACCGGGCAGTGCCAGCAGACCTTTCTTCGGTGTAGACCCTGTTATTCTGCGAGACGATTCAAGTCAATGCAACGTCAACGAAGGAGGCAAGCTGTGTATACGTAAACCCTGGCCGGGAATGATGCGAACAATGTGGGGTGACCACGACCGGTTTATAGATACGTACTTTACTATGTTCGATAATATTTATTTTGCTGGTGACGGGTGTCGAATAGATGCCGATGGAGACTACTGGCTAATGGGTAGAATCGATGATGTGGTCAATGTCTCCGGTCATCGAATAGGAACAGCCGAGGTCGAAAGTGCTCTTGTCAGCCACGAGAAGGTCGCTGAAGCCGCTGTCGCTCCGATACCTCATGATATCAAAGGTCAGGCCCTGTATGCCTTTGTTACACTCATTGGGAGTGTAGAGGAAAGCGAGGAGCTTAAAAAAGAGCTTATTATGCACGTTCGAAAGGAAATTGGCCCTATCGCAATGCCTGAGGCTATCCAGTTTGCACCGGCTTTACCAAAAACACGCTCCGGAAAAATTATGAGGAGAATTTTACGAAAGATAGCTGAGAAAAATACTGATAATCTCGGTGATATCACTACCCTTGCCGACCCGAGTGTTGTCCAAGCCCTCATAAAAGGACGTGGATAATAAAATATTTTCTGAATAAAAGCACTGGACGTGTAATGAATAATTACACGTCCGGTCTTATTTCAATAGAAGGTTACTGATTATGACAGATGAGATTAAAAATCACGGCTGGCGTGTTACCTTTGCAGCTATGGGTATCAACCTTGCTCTCGGCATTTTGTACACCTGGAGTGTGATAAGCAAACGCATACCAGAGGAATGGGGCTGGAATGAGGATGATAAATCACTGCCGTATATGCTGGCCTGTCTGGTATTTGCGATTGTTATGGTTCCGGCAGGCAGAATGCAGGATAAGATTGGTCCCCGACTTGTGGCCACGATAGGCGGCATTCTGGTTGGAGTTGGCTTTATAGTCGCCAGTATGACAACTTCACCGATAGCATTTGCAGTTGGTTTCGGGATACTTGCCGGAGCTGGTATCGGTTTTGGCTATGCGTCGGCTACGCCCCCGGCGGTAAAGTGGTTCCCGGCAGCAAAAACAGGCCTTATTGCGGGAATTGTGGTCTCCGGCTTTGGCCTTGCCTCAGTATACGCAGCTCCGTTGACAAGCTGGCTTATAGCAAATCTTGGTTTCAAAAACGCGGTGCTTTTTTGGGGTATTGCATTTTTAATTGCCGTGGTTTTACTTGCTCAGTTACTAAAGTCACCTCCAAAGGATTTTATTCCTGTTGGTTCTGAGCGGAAGAAAGAGGACAGCATATCAAATAAAAAAGAAGAATATCTTCCGAAGGAAATGCTTGGTACTGTGCAGTTCTATATGATTTGGTTTATGTATGCCTGTGGGGCTGGGGCAGGTCTGATGATAATCTCGAAGCTTGCGGTAATTGCGGACAAACAAGCCGGCATAGCGCTGGGATTTCTATTAGTGGCGGTTCTTGCTGTAGGTAATGGAGCCGGCCGTATACTGGCAGGTATGCTAAGCGATAAAATCGGACGCAAGGCAACGATGTTCATCTGTTTTATTATTCAAGCGGTCCTGATATTTCTGCTTTCCAGGGCAAAAAACGATAATATCCTCGGTACGGTTCCTGTAATGTCCATCGTATCAGCTTTGATAGGGGCGAACTATGGAGCCAACCTCTCTTTATTCCCGTCAATTACCAAAGATTTTTACGGCTTAAAGAATTTTGGTATGAACTATGGCCTGGTATTTACATCATGGGGCGTTGGTGGTTTTATGCTGGCAAAGTTGGCTGGTGCAATGTACGTAAAGCACCAGACGTTTTCGATTGCTTATTATGGTGCTTCGGTATTATTAATTGCCGCTGCTCTTGTGACCCTCTTAATTAAAGCCCCGCATCACACACTTGAAGTTAGCGAAACATAATATTTGATATGTTGTACAGATTAGAAAAACAAATGTCATTCAAGACCGTGAATTGGAAATACCTTGAGTATGATTGCATCTATTGTGGCCTGAAGCGCAGGCGTCACCGCATCTCGTTGCTGGTCAGTTATAACAAGCTCTCTATCTCTTAAGCCGCCTTGCCACTCTGTACTGCCTAACATAACGCCCCCTGCAGTAAGATTCGATGTATCATCGCCGCATAGGACGCTCCAGGCAAGCGCCAAGGCCCTGACGGTATTGTCAATGTTGTATCCGCCACCACCGGTCATGAGGATTGGCTTTTCAAAGCTCAAAAGGTGATTTATGACTTCGGCATAGACGTTATTCGTCAGGTGTAAATGTGCAAGCGGGTCGCCTGCAAGGGCATCAGTACCTGATTGAAGGACGAAAACATCAGGTTTAAATGCGCCGATTAATGGTAAAGCTATCGCCCTAAATGCCTTCATATACGCCTGGTCGTATGTTCCAATCGGAAGCGGTACATTTATGCAATAGCCCTTTCCCTCGCCTTCCCCGATTTCATTTGTAAATCCCGTCCCCGGAAACAGAACCCTGGGGTTTTCGTGAAATGATATGGTCATTACATCACTTCGTTCATAAAAGGCGTATGCCATACCGTCTCCATGATGAACATCTACATCAAGATATAACACCCGCTTTTTAGCTTCAGCTAACACTGTACAGGCTATTGCCACATCATTGATATAGCAAAATCCGGAAGCCCGTTCAGGTCCTGCATGATGAAACCCGCCGGACGGATTAAAGACCACGCCGGCTTCATTTGATAAAATTAGTTTGGCTCCGACCAGTGTGCCTCCGGCTACCAAAACTGAATACTCATACATTCCCTTGAAGATGGGGCAGTCAGGTGTCCCTATACCCATACTAAGAGCATCACTATCCCATTGTTTATCGGAAGCTGTTTTAAGTGAATGAAGATAACGGGCAGAATGAAATTTTTTCAGCTCTACCCTTTTAGCAGGGACCGGCGCCACTTCTTTTCTGTCATTACCTGATAGAAGACCAAGCGAGTTGACAATCTCCCGTAATTTTTGTACGCGAATTGTATTGAATGGGTGCTCCGGCGGATAACTGTACTTCTCAAGTTCCTTTGAATATATAAAAGCTGCCTTGTTCATTATCGAAGAATTATTCTTCTTTCTTTGTCAAATCGTATGTAATGCTGTAAACCTCACCATCGAACTCGGTATTAACCTTATAGCCGGAGTTATGAAATATTGTTAACATCGGTTTATTATTGGGAAGCACTTTCGCATAGAACCGCTTGACACCTCGCTGCTTGGCAATTTGAGTAAGGTAATCCAGCATAAACGTTCCCATTCCTTTTTGCTGCCATTCATCCTGTACAACGAAGGCAACTTCGGCAGCCTGGGTCTTCGGGTCAAGAAAATACTGTGCTGTGGCAACTATATGTTCACCGGAGGCGCTCGGTACAACTCCGATGATAGCAAGGTCGTTTTTATAGTCAATATTGGTTAACTGCTGTACGTCTCTATGTGGAAATGACTTTGTACGCGTCATATATCGTTTTCTGACGGAATCCTCGCTGAGCGAATATAACATTTCGGAAAGCTCCTGCTCATCGGTTGGTTTTATTGGCCTGAAGAATATCTCCGTACCGTCCCGTAAAGTCTCATATCGCTCTAATTCTTCCGGATAATTTACCTGTTCCCATGCTAATTCTATCTGGTCCTCATATACATACTTTTGAGTTTTTGCCGCCTGGATAAGCTCATTTCTGAACTTTGGATGTGTGATATTGATTAGGTCCATCACTCTTTCCCTTATACTCTTTCCGTGCAGGTATGCTATACCGTATTCGGTAACGACGTAATGGACATCGCCGCGGGTAGTTACAACACCTGCGCCCTCGGTTAGATGTGGCACAATCCTGCTGACTTTGCCGTCTTTTGCAGTTGAGGGCATCGCAATAATAGCTTTACCGCCTCTGCTGCGGGCGGCGCCGCGAATAAAATCTACCTGTCCGCCAATACCGCTGTAGAATTTATAGCCAAGTGAATCTGCACAGACCTGGCCGGTAAGGTCAATTTCCAATCCGACATTGATAGCAACCATTTTTTCATGCTGACTGATGATATAAGGGTCATTTACATACTCTGTAGGATAAAACTCGAAGAAAGGGTTATTATTAATGTAATCGTATAATCGCCTCGAACCCATACAAAAGCTGGCCACGATTTTACCGTGATTTAGCACCTTTTTGGCACAGGTAATTGCACCACATTCGACCAGGTCGATAATCCAGTCACTGAACATCTCGGTATGAATGCCGAGGTCCTTTTTATAAACGAGGTATTCAGCCAGGGCCTGGGGGATGCGTCCTATGCCGCATTCGATAGTGCTTCCGTCTTCAACAAGTCTGGCGATATTTTGGCCGATACGTTGTAATATATCATCAGATCCGGCTTCGGAAATCTCGATTATATCTTCATCGTAGTCAACCAGCATATCAATCGTATTGATATGAATGAAACTGTCCCCGAATATACGAGGCATACGGCTATTTACCTGCGCAATAACGTACTTGGCATTGGAAGCAGCGGATTTGACAATATCTACGGAGACACCAAGACTGCATAAGCCATTTACGTCCGGCGGTGTTACCGATATAAGGGCAACATCAATGGGAATCCTTCCGCTTTCAAATTCGTATGGAATCTCAGACAGAAAAATCGGTGTATAGTCTCCTATCCCTTTCTCCAGGGAATCCCGGACGTTTTCAGCGATGAAAAAGCTGTTCATCTTAAACTTTTCACGGAATTTCTCATCAGTGTATGGAGCCGACCCCATTGTTAATAAATGTATTATATGCGCATCATAAATATGGCTGGAATGTTCAACCAGGGCATTGACCAGATGCTGTGGCTGACCGCAGCCTGTGCCTATAAATATACTGTTGCCCGGCTTTATTAGCTTCATCGCCGATGCAGCGGTACCAATTTTACTACTATGTTTCTGTTTCCAGTCAAATTCCTGCATATCACTTCTCCAAACCTATTCTGGCGTCAACTGCAACCGGAGTTGTTCCCTCCGGGCCGACCATATAAGGATTGATATCCATCTCATTAATCTGTGGGAATTCGGTAACCAGCTGTGAAAGCCTCTGAAGACCTACTGCTATCGCGGCTATATCCACACCTGCCTGACCACGCACGCCTTTGAGCATTTGATATGTTCGTGTATTGATAAGCATTTGTTTTGCCTCTTCGGAAGTCAACGGAGCAAGATAAAATGATACATCTTTAAGCACTTCAACCATTATCCCTCCCATTCCGAACATCATCAGCGGTCCAAAATGTGGGTCTCTGTTCATACCTAAGATAACTTCTCTGCCCTTGCTGCACATTTCCTGCACAAGTACACCAAGAATATTCGCTTTTGGTAGTTTTTTAGGTATGCGGTACATCATCAAATCGAATGCATCTTTCACTTCTTGTTCACTGGACAGGCTGGTCTTTACACCGCCGACATCTGTTTTATGTAGTATGTCCGGTGACCAAATCTTCAATACGACAGGATAACCGAGCTGCTCAGCTATATTAACTGCCTTTTCTGCCGTAGTTGCGATGGCTCCCTTTGGGGTAACAAAACCGTATGCCTCAAGTATCTCCTTTGATTCTGTCTCGCCAATTTCCAGGATGTCCTGGCGCAAATGTCTTTCGATAATGTTTTCAACCTTCCGGCGGTTAACGGGAAAAAGTTTCACTACTCGTTTTGGCCGATTCTGCCATCTGACATAATCGGTTATCGCTTTGATTGTTGCCACAGCGTTTTCAGGGGTGTCTAACTCAGGTATTCTGCCCTGGCGTAAAATTCGCTTACCTTCTTCAACCTTGCCGGCCCCAAGGAAACAAGCAAGTATGGGTTTTGTTGGTTTTTGCCCTGCAACTTTTACAACCGCCTCAGCGATAGCCGCAGACTCGGTCATTGCCTGTGGTGTTAAAAGCACGAGTACCGTATCAACATTTGGGTCGTCAAGGATAACATCGAGCGCAAACTCATAACGGTCAGCCATTGCATCTCCCAACACATCTATAGGATTTTGCAGGTTGGCGGCAGGAGGCAGTTTTGCTGCTAATTTGCTTATCGTCTCATCAGTTAGTTTGGCGGATGTAAGACCCTGTCGTTCGATAGCATCAATCGCCATAACTGCCGCTCCGCCGGCGTTGGTGATTACCGCAGCGTTTGGTCCTTTGGGAAGCGGCTGAAGGTCTATAGCCTGTGCATAATCAAACTGCCGTTTTATCGAGTCACAACGGATGATTCCCGCCCGTGCAAAAGCGGATTCATACGCTGTTTCACTTCCAGCTAAACTGCCGGTATGGGATGAGGCCGCTTTGGCCCCGGCTTCGGTACCCCCTGATTTCATTAAAAGTATAGGTTTATCATGAGAGATGCGTTCAGCCTCTCTTACAAAACCACCGCCGTCGGTAATACTTTCCAGATATCCCGCAATGAGTTTTGTGTCTGGGTCGCTTGCAAGAGCTTTTATAATATCTAATTCGTTGACATCTGCTTTATTGCCTATGCTGACAAGCTTGCTAAAACCAATACCCCTTGAAATAGCCATATCGAGGATGGCTGCCAGCAATGCCCCTGATTGCGAAAGATAACCAATTGAACCCTTTGCCGGCAGATATCCTCCGAAGCTCGCATTTAGATGATTTGCCGGAGCTATCACACCCAGACAATTTGGGCCGATAACTCTGATGCCAGACTGCCTTGCAATGTGAGTAATCTGCTCTTCGAGCTCCTTTCCTTCTCCGCCGATTTCTTTGAAGCCGGCAGTAATAATAATGACCGACTTTACTCGGACTTTTGCGCACTGCTGCATAATCGATGGCACAATCTTGGCCGGTACAATAATAATAACGAGGTCAGGAATTTCTCCTATTGATTCAAGGTCAGGGTAACATTTCAATCCCTCAATAGTGTCGGCTTTAGGATTGACCGGAAATATTTTGCCTTTATAGCCGGCCGCAAGCATATTACCTAAGATTTCGTAACCCACTTTACTTTTCTGACGCGAGGCGCCAACAATGGCCACAGATTTGGGACTAAAAAAACTATCAAGACTCATAACAGCCGGAGGTCCTTTCTAAAAACAAGCACAATACCCCTAAAAGAAAAATTGTATCCTGTGCTGTGCTAAATTGCAAGTATTTTTATTGTCGGAGGCTATGAACGAGAATTTACTTGACCATAACAATGAAAGATTTGTAAGGCAAATACATATGCTTTTCTGCTCTTATGCAATTTATTTTCTCATCTCTGGTGTATCCGGTTCGATGTGAATAGTAATATTGACCGGCCGGGCCATTTGTTCCTGCAGGGCTTTTTCCAGACTGTCTGCTATTTTATGGGCAGAAGCCACATTCAAATCCGGGTCAACGAGGATGTGCATGTCGAGAAAGACCTCTCTGCCAACCGTGCGAGTCCTGAGCCGGTGCCACTGGCGTATTGAAGAATTGGCGTTGATTATATCTCTTATGTGCTCAATCGTCTCCTCATCGACCGAACCCTCTGTCAATTCACGCAGAGAATCGCTAATTATCCTCACTCCCACCCAAATAATCATCAGGCCGACAACAATGGCTGCAGCCTGGTCACCACGGCCAAACCCTAATTCGAGTAATATAAATCCTATTACAACGGCTACTGAGCTTAAAGCGTCGCTGCGATGATGCCAGGC
>CAYWUO010000032.1:0-15682 GCA_964461285.1 uncultured Pirellulales bacterium | reverse complement strand
GGGTCGCCCGGTGCCGAGCATGATAATATTTCTCTCAGCAATATCACTATAGATGGTGCGAAAAAAGGAGGGGCTTACCTTAAGTGTTGCACAAACAGTACGTTTGATACGGTTAACATTAAAAATAGCACGCCGGTCTGGATAATTGACCCTAATTCAACCTCCGGACTTACGTTTAAAAACTGCAATCCGGAACCATAAAGTTTCAAAGATAAAAATGCCTTACAAAGGGCCGTCTAATGACGGTCCTTTTTTATTAATTTGCGAGGATTTCTTCTAATACTGTCAGGTTGTACGCTTTTACCTAATACGATATCTTTCTTTGCCTTGGAGAAATTATTGCCGCTCAGGTGTATATTTTTCGTTTTTCTGCCTTCGATTTTCAAGAAAACATCAACTTTTTCCCGGCACGCAGCTTTGCGAACGGATACATTCTGGCTGTTTTTTATAAACATAACCGGCTCTTTAATTGGGCTAATTTTAACGCCGATTAATTTTATGTCTTTTGCACTGATACACTCCAGCCCCCACCTCGAAGCGATTGAAACATTCTCTAAAGTAATGTTTTCGAGGGGTTGCTCCGGCAGGCCGATAATTTTCACAGCTCTGCTGGCATATTCGCAGGCAATGTTTTTAATGTGAATGTTGCGAAGTATCGGAGGAGTTTTTGTAGAAGGTTTAAGCGTGGATTGACTGTAAAAGGTATTGAACGTCATCGCAGCCCTGCCTATACGGCCCATCTTGATATCCTGAATCCATATATTTTCAATCACTCCGCCTCGACCACGCATTGACTTTATTCTTATACCGTTATTGGTACCGTTAAATTCGCAGTCATGAACCAAAATGTCTCTTATATCCCCTGACATTTCACTGCCTATTGTGACGCCTCCGTGGCCATGTTTAGTGGTACAATAACGAACAATGACCTTCTCGGTAGGGCGGCCAACTCGCCAGCCATCTTCATTCAATCCCGATTTGAGGACCACACAATCGTCACCGGTATCAAAGTAACAATGCTCGACCAGAACACCCCTTGTTGAATCTATTATAAGTCCATCGTTATTTACACCTCTCGTATTCACACTTACCTTGCGTATAAGCACATTATCACAGTAAACAGAATGGACCGTCCACATCGGGCCGCTTCCGATGGTTATACCCTCAATCAAAACATTTCTGCAATTAACGGCTTCGATGAATGAGGGCCGCAAAGCATCTTTTTCCGTGCCAAGAACACGTTTGGTGACCGCAACACCTTTGCAGGCCATATTATACAATCTAATAGCCCCGTGTTTCTGTATTGCTTTGAACTTCCACCATCGCTGCCCCCGGCCATTAAGTTTGCCTGCGCCTGTGATGGCTATATTGGTACAATCTTTGGCATAAATCAGCGGCGAATAATTATAGCACTCGAGACCTTCCCACCGTGTAAAAACTACAGGCAGATAATCACTGAATTTGTCACTGAAACGCAGCTCCGCACCTTTGCGGATATGAAGGTCAATGTTGCTTTTCAGATGGATTGGGCCGCTAAGCCATATCCCTGCCGGCACCAGCACTCGCCCGCCGCCTGCCTTTGAGCAGGCGGCTATGGCATCGGCAAAAGCCCTGGTATTCACCGTTACACCATCGGCAACAGCCCCATAGTCGCGGACATCAATCGTTCTATCCGGGAAAGAAGGATGTATAATTCTCGGCATTTTAAAAGGTACTTTCATTTTATCCCTTACATTGACGCATTCTTTCGACAGTGCTTATACAAAAGTATCATGCTCCTTTAATTTATCAGTATTTATCCTGATTCGCTGTTCAGCGGCAGTAAAAAGCCATCTTTCCCAAAAATGAATTATAGATAAAAATCCGTTCTGATGGAAATAAAAAAGTTCAGAGTCCGTAAGAAATCTGAACCTCTCTTGCACAAGGTGCAGCATACGCTGGGCACGGATAATACACCGGCTGGCGCTTACAAACCAGCTTACAAAAAGTGCTTACTCTGATAGTAATCAGATTTCTTCAGATGGCATAGCTAATGGGATTGAAGTAGAGGATTTGAGCGAGACTTCCGATGTAGGTAACTCTTTAAATCTGACAGAGTTAGACAACGAAAAAGAATCTTTGGCAGCAACTGTCACCACCAAAGATTCAAACGCGCCCGGCAGGACTCGAACCTGCAACCTTCGGATTCGAAGTCCGCGACTCTATCCAATTGAGCTACGGGCGCAAAAAACCATATACTTCCTCAATTCGTATTTATTCAAGGTCTCTGTATCTAAAAAAACCTGGTACAAACTAAAGAGGATATTAATCAGCTCAAACTCTTACGATAACCCAAATCGCCGCTTCGGTCAAAATAAAAAACCGCCCCTGCAGGACGGCCGAGCAAAGAATCAACATAAAAACGACTTGTCTTTCGCCACAAACTAATTTGAGCTTTACGGCTTTTTATGCTTTTTAACCGGCTATTGACCTGAATCTCGAACCATCCAACAGCTTGCGTATTTTGTCGATGTCCCTTTCGAGCTGGTCAAATCTTCGCCCGCAAACAAAGGTATATAAAGCATCCTCAGGCCGGGTGTTTCCGGGATTATTCTCATCAGTTGGATTGGCAGATGCCACTTTTCGTGCAATGTAGTCTTTTATCAGCTTTCCCTGGTCCTTTAGCATCTTGTGCAGCAGCTTTATCGTATCGTGTAGAACCACAGTATCGCGTTCCATGGCCTCAAGGCGTTGTTCAATTGTTAATCTCGTATTATACATTTCTTTAATTTTAATTAACCTCTTTGCCGATTCCATTCAGCTTTACCCAATTTTCACTCAATTTTTCTCATCTTTTTATACTGTCTCTATATATTTTACCCGTAAAAGAACTTATTTGTTCTTGGTATTTATGTGCGTACGCAAATATTTAGCCACAAAATTTATGCAGGAATCATGACCTATTAGTATACGTCTTACCTTTGTATTGGAGCAATATTAGTCAGGCCGGAAAATTAAGGTTATCTTTATTGAAATCCCCCCGAGTTTAGATGCCAGGTATGAAAAACGAGTCTTTATCTCATAATCCAGCGTTTATCTTTGTAAGCCGGATTGGCCCCGGAAGGCAGGGCCGGGTCGCCTTTGAGGTCGTAACTTAATTCAAGGGTCCTTCTCAAGTAAACTTTGACCGGCTCACCTGTTCTTTTGTCCTTGGCCACTGGATGGTCTATTGCTACCGTCTCGTTACTTAAGCCGGCTATGAATATTTTTATACTGCTTGCATTAGCGTCAAAATCATGCCATACGACAGCGATATCCTTGGTGTTATCTTCGCCCTGAAGTATCTTATTGCCCGTTTTTTCCAGAGACTCAAGAAATTTGTATCTGCTCTGATGCCGCCTTTTTATTTGTTCAAAAACCACCGCCGGTACTATTTTTCCTGCCGGTATGATTTGAAATGTATCTGTCATCAGGTCGCACCTGGGATAAAAGTCAACATCCTGGCCTGTTTTATTCGTAACTGTCAATATAACATACCAGAATCGTATTGGCCTGCCGGTGCCGCTTGTCTTCAAAACAATCTGTTGCGGATGGCTAAATGCAGTATTTAGCAACCACATACCCGGCCCGGGCACAATGGCCGGCTCCGGTGCAGCCAGACAAGCACATGCTGTGACAGCAATAGCTAACAAGCTTATACAAACCGAATCTCTCATTGTCTTGGCCTCAAGGAACATTTTTTCCATTTTACACTAAAACTGACCGATGGCAAGAACATTTTGCCTTTAATCCTGCGTCAGGAGCTGGAATATAGCATTGCATAAGCGGTTTTCCTGTTTATTCGCTACTTGATAATTGTAATCTGCTATTACTATGTATCGATAGTTCTTATTGGATTTCTGTTGTTATTTTCATAAATTTTTTTGACCAAAATCTTGTCCATATCTAAAAGGAGAGCAGAAAATCGTTGCTTAACAAAAGAAGTTGAGTTATTTTATGCCGGTAGGGCGGTGAAAGAATTTTTTGAAGTGCGATAACAATGTGCCTGGTTGGATTGTTCGATGGAACAAGAAAGAGACGAATACAATCAGCTTCTGGAGCAAATTGAGCAGCTATTTGAAGCAGAGGATATCTTTGCACTAAGGCAGCTGCTCAATGAGCAGCGGAGCAGTGACATCGCTGAGATAGTCCAGCTCGTGGACAACGAACAAAGGCGCATCATCTTCGATGTTCTGGAAAAGCCCATCTCTGCGGAAGTCCTGGAAAAGGTAGATGAGGCCACTCGAGCAGAGTTGTTTCAGCTACTCAAGGAGGGAGAAATAAAAAGCCTTATCTCCGAGCTCAACCACGATGACGCCGCCGACCTTCTTGCAGAACTGCCGGACGAAATATGCGAGAAGGTGTTAAACAGCTTATTGCCGGAGGATTCAACAGGGATAAAAAAGCTGATGAGCTACTCCGAAGATTCGGCTGGCGGGATTATGGACTCTGCGGTAATAAATGTTACCGAAGATGCCACCGTGGCCGAGGCTGTCAGTAAAATCAGGGCGGCTGAAATAGATGAGGACTTTTATTCGGTTTTTGTTGTTGATAAAAACGCTAAGTTTCTGGGTGACGTTCGTATTCGCTTTTTGCTTACCCGCCCCGAGAACACCAGGATAAACACCCTTATTGACCCGGATACTATTTATGTAAACGCTGACGCCGACCAGGAAGAGGTTCGTAATATATTCAGAGATAACGACCTTATTGTCGTACCTGTCCTTGACGTCAGACACAAACTCATCGGAAGAATTACCGCCGACCGAGTCATAGAGGTGGCGGATGAGGAAGCGGCTGAGGATTTATATACAATGGCAGGTACCGACCCGGATGAGCTGGATAAAGTTTCGGTGCTGCATGCCGCGCGTGTCAGGATGACCTGGCTGTTACCCTGTTTGCTTGGGACGGGTATAACAGCATTTGTATTGATACTCTTTAACAAGAAATTCAGCTTCGAAAATATGGCTCTTGTTTACACAGCTGCGGTTGCTTTTGCACCTATGATTGCCGCGATAAGCGGCAACGCCGGGCTGCAAACGTCCGCTATCGTAGTTTCCGGTTTGGCTACCGGACATTTAGCTGCCTTGAAATTGAGCCAGGTTTTTACAAGGGAAGTACGGATTGCTCTTATGGTTGCATTGGCTTGTGGTCTGATTGGTGGTTCTGTTTGTGCGATTCTGCTGCACTATCGGGCTTTAGAAACCAGCATTGAACCAGTGCGGATTGTTGTTGCCCTCAGCATTGCTATGTTTTCAGCCATAATGGTTGCCACGACACTCGGCTTATTTTTACCGTTTTTATTCCGCCGAATCGGAATAGACCCGGTTATAAGCTCCGGCCCACTGGTCACTACTGCAAATGACTCTATAAGCGTTGCCATCTATATGACACTAACATTTCTATTGGCAATATAGGGTAAAAGCAGAAGTTAATCACGATAAGATTGCAACAGAGGGGGTTACGTTATTTTGTTCATTGACTTACTGTCAACTGTTGACAGGGTGCTATTGTTGTTTGTCCGTTCGGGTCAGTGAGGCCGGAAATCCTGCATTATAAGCGGCATTTTCGGAATATTATCTGGTCTCTATGTAGTTATTTCAGAAGCACCAAGTTGACAAATCGCAGTAAAACCTTATAATATAAATAAGCCCACTATAAAAGTGGGAGCTAAATACTGACAACAAAGTACTTTGGGTAAGTATTTTCATAAGTTTTGGAGTTCGCACTAAGTTATGGCTACAGAAAAGCCTCCCATTGATGCCCATATAAGTTTGGATAAAGAGCCTGGAATAAACAAGTATTTCATGGCTGCTATTAAAACCCGGGCAAACGACCTGCACATGAAAGTCGGCCAGCCACCGAAATTACGCCTCTATGGAGAGTTGAAAAAGACAACCGGCGAAGTAATGACCAAAGAGAGAATGGAAGAGCTGGTCTTCGAGATACTAAGTCCAGCCCAGAAAGAGTCTTTCCTGACAAAAGGGACCCTGGATTTTGCTCACGAGGTCGGTGATAAAGACCGCTTCCGGATAAACATATTTCGCCAGCGAGGTATGATTAGTCTGGTGGCAAGACGGGTCAGTGCCCATGTTCCACCGTTTGAAGAGCTTCACCTGCCGTCAATATTGGAAAAAATATCCAACAGCAACCAGGGGCTGGTTCTTGTAGTGGGACCGACGGGTTGCGGCAAAACCACAACTATAGCATCGATGATAAACTATATAAACCACACTCGCTCCTGCCATATAATCACAATCGAAGACCCAATTGAATATCTGTTCAAGGAGCAGAAAGCAATAGTGTCGCAAAGGGAAATTGGCTTTGACGTTCAGAACTTTGAGGAAGCTTTAACATACCTGATGCGGCAAGACCCTGATGTTGTATTCATAGGTGAAATGCGCGATGCCAAGACCGTAGCAGCCGGGATGAGAGCAGCCGAAACCGGACATCTTGTTTTTGGTACGATGCACTCAGCAAATGCATCGCAGGCAGTTAACCGTCTTTTAGACCTCTTCTCTCAAACTGAACGAGACCTCGTAAGACAAACTTTAAGCCTGACAATCAGAGCGATTATCAGCCAGGTCTTGCTGCCGTGTATCAAGGAGGATATTGATAGAATACCAGCTGTTGAGATTCTTCTTGCCAATCCAGGTGTCAGAAAACTAATTTCGGAAGGTCGAGAGGGTGATTTGCCCAGTGTAATCCGAAGCTCTCAACAAGAAGGTATGCAGGACCTTACGGGAAACCTCTGTTTGCTAATTCAAAAGGGCTTTATTGACCCCAAGGACGCATACAGGTATGCGCCAAATACAGAAGAACTAAAAATGGCGCTAAAGGGAATTAGAACCACTGCCGAAGGTATCTTATGAGCTTCTACTGGATTTCCTGATGGAGTATCGTATGCCGGATTTAGTGCTAATGACAATTGAATATGGAGGATACATATCCGTAGTCAAACTCGCTGTCTTTCTGGTTTTGTTCTTTTTGTGGCTGCCGTTAGTTACCTGGGTTTATAACGATGCCAAGGCAGTGGAGACGAAAGAGGTTTACTGGACGGGTATTGTACTCGGTGCAGGGGCGGCAGCAGTAATAATCTGGCTTGTTATACCCGTCTTTATCATCGGAATGCTGCTTTATTTGATAGCCGTAGGAGCAGTATCTGTGGCTTATGTAAAGCACCGAGATACCATGGTTATGGACTATGACCGTATTCTCACCGTTGAATATTTTAGGAGTTTGTTTACCAGCGAAGAGAAGAAAATCGAAGCCCTGAAAAGCTCTACGTTCATAACGGCTAATAACAACCAGGTGCCTGTGCCTGCCCCAAAGACACCTGACTTTTTCGGCTATAAGGTTGCTTGTGATGTTTTAAATGACGCCGAATGGAAAAGGGCAAGCACTATTCTTTTTTCGCCGACACCACAAGGTTATAACGTCACTTACTATGTTGATGGTGCCGCGTCGAAACAACCGACAATAAACCGAGACCAAATGGAATATTTCGTTCGATTCTTAAAGAATCTCTCTGACCTGGATGCCAAAGAAAAGCGGAAACCACAAAAAGGCAAGTTCGGTGTCCTGAGAGGGAAAGATACGACTGAGTGGGAAGTATCTACAGCCGGTTCAACTGCCGGAGAGCAGGTCAAGCTAAAACAAATAATCAAACAAGGCGCAACAAGGTTAACTGATATCGGCTTAATGCCTGAGCAGTACGAGCGGCTCAATAAACTTAAAGAGTTCAAACAAGGGCTGTTTTTAGTAACAGGTCCCAAGAAAAGCGGAGTAACAACCACACTTTATGCACTGCTGCGAAATCACGATGCCTTCCTTAACAGCATAAACACACTCGAAAGACAACCATCTGCCGAGCTTCCAAATATAACTCAAAATATTTACACCCTCAGCGACAGTGGCGCAACAAGCTTTGCCAAAAAGCTGCAGGAAGTGATAAGAATGGGGCCTGATATTGTTGGTGTTGCAGACTGCGACGATGCTGAAACAGCCCAGGTTGCATGTGCCGGGGCTCGAGATGGTAAAATGATATATGTCGCTCTTAATGCAGACAGCGTGGTACAAGCGATAGGTAAATGGATTAAAATGGTGGGTGACAGAAGAATGTTCGCCGAAACCCTGCTGGGTATAAGTAACCAACGGCTACTCAGGGAGCTTTGCAAAGAATGCAAGCAGGCGTATACGCCGGACAAAGAACTTCTAAGAAAATTTAACATTGCCCCTGAAAAAAACAAAGTGCTGCATCGAGCCGGAAAAGTTCAATACGATAAACGCGGCAGGGAAACGACATGTAAAAATTGCCGAGGGACAGGTTATATAGGCAGAACAAGCGTATTTGAAACCATTATTCTGAATGATGAATTAAGGAACGTTATAATACAATCAAAATCATTGTCGGAAATTAGTTCTCAATTTAGAAGGGCTAAAATGCTTTATCTGCAGGAGCAGGCAATGAGAAAAGTCATCGCAGGGACAACAGATGTAAACGAAATGATAAGAGTATTATCGAAAAATAAAAAGTAATAATGATAACAAAATAATTGTAGCTATAAACCGCAAAATAACAGAGAGACCGTAATGGGCAGTTTAATTGTACTTTTAATCATCGCAGGCTGTGTTGCCTATCAATATCTGAAAGGCACGGTTGTCAGGGCATTTGCCACGATAATCATTGCTATTTGCGCAAGCGTAGTTGCGTTCGGCTACTTCGAGGTATTAGCGAATGTCTTTGTCAGTCGCAGTGATGATAAAGAATATTCCGCACTCGTATCCTGGGCACAGCCGCTCTGTTTTATATTACTATTTGTTCTGTCTTTTGCTATCCTGCAAACAGCCCTCACTTTTTTAACCAGCAAGCCAGTTGACTTAGGAATTCTGCCCGAACGTATCGGACGTGTTGTTTGTGGGATTTTCATGGGTCTGATTATATCCGGCCTTTTGCTAACAGCGCTCGCATTGGCCCCTTTACCAGGTAAATATCCTTACCAGCGATTTGATGAAGGAAATCCGAACGCTGAAAGGCCCGGCAAAGTCCTGCTAAATGCTGATGGTTTTGCAACGGGCTTGTTCGCTATGTTAAGTAATGGTAGTTTTAGTGCTATAGCTCATAAAACAAGTTTTTCGACTCTGCATCCGTCATTTCTGGACCAGGTATTTCTCAATCGACATGCTCTTACAGACAAGGTAAAACCTATCAGCATTTCACAAGCAATGGAAGTTCCGGCGAAAGATGCTGCCTGGTACGCTCCTGAAGGTTTGAAAGATTCGGACGGCAATCCGTTGCAAAGAAGCGGATACGATATCGTAGTTGTACGGGTCAGAATAAAAAGAGCAGCAATCAAACTGGCAGGCACATTTACTCTTTCTCAATTAAGAGTGATTTGCAAACCAAAGAACGATGCAAATCTCCTCACCGGAAAAAGCACGAATGCTTACCCAATCGGATACTTGATTGCGCAAAATCAGATGCAAAAGAAGAAGTTAAACGACGAGATAAAAGTGAAACGCCTTGTTTCCGGCGAAAAGGTAAAGTGGATTGACTTTGGTTTTTATGTGCCTAAAGGTTCTGTGCCGATTCTGGTGGAATTCAAGCTAAACAGCATTGTTGAAGTGAGACCACCCGTATCCGCAGAACAAGCTCCGCAGGTAATACCTTTCGTTGATGAGCAAGACGAAAAAGAGAATGATGATAAATAGCCTGATACCTCTTCTATAGAACACGTTCCTGGTGATATTAGCAAGTCCAGAGTCGGTGACCAATCTGGTGAGAATCAATAGTACGGCCGTACTGCAGGACAAATACTTTTATTGCAGAAAATACATAGACTATTAAAGAATTTAAGTATTAATAATCCTCCTAAGGGGGCGGAATAATTTTAAGCGGGAAGAAATTAATCTATTAGTATTGTTTCAAGCTACTGTTCTTATGTGTTTCTCGTTTGCCGGACGCTTTGCTCTGCTCAGGATAGTAATGAGCAATGCACTCTTAGACGCAGACAGCCAACTCTTCGAAATCCAGCTCCATCAGATGCTCAAGATAAGCCTTCAATTCTTCTTCGGAAAAAGCGACAAGAAATTCCGGCTTGGCGGTTTTATTGATTTCACAAATGCAGTCTATCAACTCCCGTTTACTCATATGCACACGTCCTTTAAGACTCATTTAAATCCCCCATTTACCTGCGCAATATCGACAGAGTGAAGATTAATTCTTTAGCCGACGAGATGAAGGGCAGGTTAACGACCTATAAACCGAAACACTATATAGCAGAATATATTTCGCATGGACTACCATATGTAGAACAAGTGAATGGGTTATTGTGTCGCTCCTTTTACTGTCCAATAAAATCACATTCGACGCCAGACAATCTAAGCTAAAGATTTAATGAAAATTTTTTTCAAATTTCTGACCAACAGCAAGCCGCATAAAAAATTGGTAGACAGGGCGGATGTAAATCTGTAAGTTACAGACCGACTATTTGTGAGAAAGGGTCAACATCTCTTTAGCGTGGGACATAATCGATGGAAGGAAACTCAAATCAAATTAGCGACCTGACAGTTCGGACGCCGCCAACAGGCCTGGCGATTTTGACTTTGGTCGGGCCATCATTTGTCTGGGTTGCCGAGTACATTGGCTCAGGCGAGGTCATTTTGGCGACACGAACCGGAGCTATTTTAGGTACCACGGTTCTCTGGGCAGTTATTATAGGCATATTCTTAAAGTACTGGATTGGTATGAGTGGTGCTCGCTATACCGTTTGTACCGGGGAAGGTATGGTCGATATGCTCGACCGCATTCCCGGCCCACGCCATTGGGTCGTCTGGGTTGTACTTGTTGTGCAGCTCATCGCGGCAATTATTGCAATAGCTGCACTGGCCAACGCCGCAGGCATTTTTTTCGCCGGTTTTATAGGTATCCGGACCCGCATGTTTCAAATTATCTGCGGTTGGGCGGTGTCTATTTTTGCAGCGACAGTCGTTTTCTCGGGCACTTTCGAGATTCTCAAAATCATAATGAGCATTTTTATTTTTATCATTGTCCTCGGCACTATCTATGTCTCTGTCCGGGTATTCCCACCACTTGCCGATTTTGCCCATTCACTTATTCCAAATGTCCCTGCTGTTCCCGACTGGGCTATTGAAAAAGGACTTGTTAATAACGCCTGGAAAGAAATTCTACCTCTTATCGGCTGGGGTGCAGGCGGCTTTGCCAGTCAGGTCTGGTACACATACTGGGTACTCGGTGCCGGCTATGGAGCTGCCAAAGGCCGCGGCTATGGAAAACCAGCGGATGTGTCTATGCTGAAAAATATGAGTGAGGCCGCTGCTAAAAAAATAAAGGGCTGGTGCCACGTTCTCTATTGTGACGCAACGTTAGCCGTTGTAATAGGAATCTTCGTTACCGGCGCCTTTTTAATCGCCGGTGCCGGCATTCTAAGACCCAGGCAGATTGCTCCTGAAGGTGCCAAGGTCGCTGTTATGCTTTCAGAAGTCTTTGCATCAAATTGGGGCAAAACCGGCTCGGTACTTTTTATGCTTGCCGGTGCTGCAGCTCTTATATCGACACAGATTGGCCAATTAGCCGGCTGGCCGCGATTGCTTGCTGACTCAACAAGAATCTGTTTCCCCAATCTCGCAGGAAAATTTTCATGGAAAACACAGTACAGGTTTTTTCTTATCTTATTCTTTTTCACCAGTATGGTCATCATTTATACACTTGGCTTCAAACCGGTCGTTTTGGTAAAGGTCGGTGCTATACTTGATGGATTGCTTTTGACACCGCTGCAGGCAATCTGCGTTGCAGTTGGCCTATTTATTGTGATGCCCAGATTGCTTTCTAAAGAGGCAGCTATAATACTTAAACCAAACCGGGTATTTGCTGCTGGATTGATAATTGCCTTTTTAGTTTTCAGCTGTTTTTGTATATTCCAGATTCACTCTGTTCTGTCTGGAAATTAAATTGTCCGGAGGTTGTCTTTTTGGCTTTGAACTCGTTAGAGCCGCTCACCAAAAAGTGTTAAGGGTGAGGACTTTGTTATTTTAACTTTTGCAAACCGGCCAGCCAAAGATTCAGGACCGTTAAATACCACGATATAATCTGTTGTTGTTCTGCCGACCAATTGCGGCTTATCTTCGCCTTCGGTTAAGTTAAAATGTGGCTTTTTACTCAAACCTTCTACCAGGACCTTTACTTCCTTACCCAAAAAGTCCCGGCTTAGTTCATCACTTATCTGTTCCTGCACGCTGAGTAATTCTGTATTTCGCCTTTTCTTTACTTCCATTGGAACATTATCTTCCAGCTTTTTATCTGCAATTGTATCCGGCCGAGGAGAGTACTTGAAAATAAAACAATTTTTGTATTTTGCCTTTTTAACCAGTTCCACGGTGTCTCTAAAATCCTCTTCTGTTTCATTCGGAAAGCCCACTATAAAATCACCTGCAATTGAAATACCCGGCACGAAAGACCTCGCTCGGTCAATAAGCTCTAAATACTGGCCGGCAGTATAGTGCCGATTCATCGCACGAAGGATTTTATCCGAGCCGCTCTGAGCCGGTAAATGCAGGTAATTGCACACCCTCGATAAATCTGCCATAGCCCGTAAAATCCCGTCAAAAAACTCTTCAGTCGGATAGCTGGTAACAAATCTTATCCATTCAATTCCATCTACCTTACCTGCCATCTCGAGTAAATCGGCCAGACAATACGTTTTATCGCCTCTTTTATATTTATATGCATTTACTCTTTGCCCAAGAAGCGTTACTTGTTTTACGCCTGCATCAGCTAATTTATTTATTTGCTCTATTACTGCTTCAGGCGGCCGGGAAACCTCCGGACCACGTACGTAAGGGACAATACAATAGCTGCAGAAATTATTACAGCCGCGCATCGCCCGAACATAAGCCTGGCCAGGCATCTGCTTATCCTCAATGCCATAGGCAGACTCGAATCCTTCGAGTGCCTGGGTTTGAGTCTCCGATTTCTCACGTATCTTTTGTGTTACTGCCAGGCATTTTTGCTTCTGCTGCAGGGCTTTGATTGCAAGCTCGGTTATTTGTGGTATCTGGGCCGGGCCGCAAACTATATCAACCGTTTTGTCTTCGAGCAGTTTCCCACCAAGCCGCTGGGCCATACAGCCGATTACACCGACAACCATATCTGGCCGGCTTTCCTTGATGTGTTTGAGATGCCCAAGATGCGAAAGAACTCGCTGCTCTGCATGCTCACGGACAGAGCATGTATTTATCAAAACGATATCGGCATCATCGACACTTTCAGTCAATGCAAACCCAGCATCCAATAGCGCAGATCGCACTAATGCTGTATCTAATTTGTTCATTTGACACCCGAAACTCTTAATATGTACGGTTCGAGCACTCATAATTATAAAAAGATACAAAATTTGGGGTGAAAAATCAATGTACAACTATTAAGTCAGCGAGCGATTGAGCTGCCGCTGGAGGTCTTTCAGGCGGTTTGACTCATCAAATCCCATAAAGATAATCGGAAAGGCGGTCTTGTTATGGAACAACGGCTCATCCATATCCACCCACTTTCGGCAGAGTTCACCATCCGGCGTTTCTGGAATCGGTGAAAAGTCAGACAACATCCCGCGAATACCCAGGCTGTGAACAAAACGCATCGATTCCTCAAGTTCCTGAATGTCACCATAAGGATGGCCGAGGATTTGATATGCAGTTATATTTTGTGGATTAACTCCTGCAGTGGTCAGATTTTTCACTGCGCCGGCAAGCTCATCGCAAAAGACCTTTGAGCCGGTGCGGTTTTGCCAAACTGCTGATGCGCTCTCAAAGCCCAAATAGAATGTCTTAAGACCGGCTCGTACCATAAGCTCAGCTAACTCCTGCGTGACAAAACGTGCGTTAAGGGCATTCGGGCAGTGATAATTCATCTTTATATTGCGTTTGATAACCTCATTCAAAAACGGAACTATTGCTTTTTTCGGCTCGAAAAGCAAAGCGTCATCGTAAAAGGCAATATTCTCAACGCCACATTTGGCTAATAGCTCCAGCTCATCTAAAGACCTTTGTAGAGGCCGGGCCTTGAATTTGCCATAGACTTTCGGAACCGAACAGTAAGTGCAATTGAAAGGACAGCCCTGGCTTAATTTTAAAACACCGACTCTTAGTTTTTCATACGCCTCCCATAGTGCCGGCTGTTTCATATCCTGCGTGATATCTAAATATCTCCAAAGCGGTTCAAGCTCTGTGCCTTGGACCAAAAAATCCGCCCCTAATTTATTTGCGTGACTACTGCAAAGCGTAACATAGTTTCCACCGAGAATAATTTTAGCCTGCGGCTGTGCCTTGCGGACATCTTCAATAACTTCTTTTACACCCTGATACCAGTAAGTCATTGTGGTTTGGATAAAGACAAAATCAAAGGGTTTTTGCTGTTGTAGGAAATCTCTGAATATATCACGAGGTAAACCGAATCGCCTAAAGTATCGTGGAATCATTTCAAGGCAGGGGGGAGTTGGTAGTTTTTCGAGATAGAACCGGCCTCGACCCCATCGGTCGGATTGGTGTTCCTTTTGTTTGGTTACGAAAGGGTGCAGGCGGTCGAGATAATCAAAAAGGACAAAATCGGCTTTGCCGCGAAGATAACCTGCTATACTAAGCAGGCCGTAAGGCTTTAGCCAGAAATCGTATGCCGCAAAGTCATAAATCGTCGGATTTATAAGCAGGATTTTAGGTATCATAATCTCACGTACCAACTCTTTTGCTACAGCAATATAAATATATCGAGAATCAAATTCATTTTTCCATCAAATGGGATGCTTTGCCACCAAAAGTCCTAAAAAATGAGCAATATCAGCTTAATTACGCAAAATTAAAAGTTTTTTTGATACTTTTTTAATACTTTTACGCCCAAATTAACGAATATATAAACAAAACTACTTTGACGAAAGCCAAACAAGCAATAAGCAATATGCGAGAATATTAAAATATTATAATTCGGGCATATTAGTTTTAGTAATTAATAAGGAGAAAAAATGCCTGCAACATTAACTCAAAAACGTATGAGTGTATCGGAAATTAAAGCAAAAGCAAAATCGCTTGGCATAACTCCGGGGAAAATGAAAAAGCCGGAGCTCATACACGCCATCCAGACAGCAGAGGGCTATACCCCGTGTTTCGGCCGTTCAAACGGCCAATGCTCAAACAACGATTGCTGTTTTATGACGGACTGTCTAAAACTCAGGTTGTGATTTAAATTTATTATATCTTGACGGTCCCTTTAATTGAAGGTGAGCAAAAATACACATCAATACTCAAATTATTCAAAGTGAAAGCTTGCTGTGCTTGATTTTGTGTTGCCAATTCTTCAAATTATTTTGTTGACAATCCACAAATACTTCGATAGAAATTACTTGTGTTTTTGTGAAGGAGTATTCTTTTGTCCCTCAAAGTGTACTCCTGGTTAAAAGCTGAGGGATTTTTTATGTAGGCTAATAAGGCCTAAGGAGAAATTAAGTTGAGTAAAGGTACGGTAAAATGGTTCAACGAGAGGAAAGGGTTTGGTTTTATCACCCCCGACGATGGCGGTGAGGATTTATTTATCCATCACTCGAACATTGCAGCAGAGGGATTCCGGTCTCTTCAGAACGACCAGGCAGTAGAGTTCGATGTC
>CAYWUO010000031.1:0-15903 GCA_964461285.1 uncultured Pirellulales bacterium | reverse complement strand
GTGCTGATGCTACTCTTCAGGTATGCCCGTACTACAATAAGCCGACACAGGAAGGTTTTTATCAACATTTCAAAGCAATAGCTGAAGATGTTGACTTGCCAATAGTATTATACAATATACCCGGAAGATGCGGTGGTACGGGTTTAACTGCAGAGACCGTAGCTCGTCTATCTGAGATTGAGAATATCGTGGCAATTAAAGAAGCAACAGGCCGTCTTGATATGGCAAGCGAAATAGCCAATTTATGTGATATAACAATTATATCAGGCGATGATTCTCTTACTCTTCCTTTAGCATCGGTTGGGGGTAAGGGTGTAATAAGTGTAGTTGCAAACATTGTACCAACCGATGTTAAAGCAATGACCGATTTAATTCTTGAGGGTGATTTGGCCTCTGCCAGACAATGGCATAATAAACTATTTACGTTGTGCAAAAGTTTGCTTAGTTTGGCAACAAATCCCATACCCATAAAAGCTGCAATGGCTATGCTCAATATGTGTTCTGAGGAACTTCGTCTGCCGATGACATCTCTCGAAGAAAGTAAAAAAGGGATTCTCAAACAAATATTGAAAGATTATGGGCTGTTAAATTAATAAAGCCTTTTCTTTTTAACCTCTGATTGTTTTATTAACTATTTTCCCTCGTTAAGGACCATAGGTAGTCTTTATACAATCCCTACTGTTAATATAGGCATTTTTCGCTTGACTTTACCTGTGAAAATAGGATATAATTACATTATGAATGTAAATATTATATCTTTTTTATTAAGAATTCTTCTCGTTGTGGTTCTATGGTTCTTTGTATGGAGATTTATAGAGCCAAAGACACAACTTATGCGCATACTTAGAGCTGCATTACTTGTGCTTTGTTTATTAGGTGTTCTCGCGGTGTTAAAAATCACCGGCGGTAGTTAACCGCCGGTGATACAAAACATTTCTTTTGTTAAAGCTTCCCTCTAACAACCTCTATCGAGTTTTTCAATCCTCATGTGTATTAGCTTCAGTTCTTATTAAGACTCAAATTGTGAAGTTAATATCACTTTATTACAAGTAGTTTTCAAATAGCTATATAAACACAACTCTACTTGACATGCAAACCAAACATTTTAAGCTATGCTGTTTACTAAGGTAAGAATCAATGAATTTACGCCAAAGCTTTCTGTTTATGGAACAACCAGAGAATAACACCCAAAGCGATCAAGCCAACAACGCCATTGTCGCCTAAGGACTTTAGCAATGTGGTTAGATTCGGAATAATCTGCCCAAAAAATAGAACCGTAGGACCGAACAGAATCTCCATGACGATACCAAGGGCAACCAGCAGAAGCAAGATTTCCGTGATTTCACCAATCCATCTTTTTACTTCTTCAAGCACTCGCATCATTCATTCTCCTAAATAAATAATAAAACATCTGAGATTAAAACAAATACACTATGCAATGTATTCGGTCTTTATGTTTCAGTTTCTTTAATAATATCAGATTCGGAAAATACACGTGTTTACAACTTGTTAGAAATGTTAAGTATCCGCAATGTTTATAAAAAAGATGATAAAACAGCGTTATCAGTATTGATATAGCGGGTTATGAATTGTTATTACAATTTCAAAATCATATCTTTGCAGACCCGAACCAATACCGTGATGTCTTTTATGAGCGATAAAATGCCGGTCAAGAGAATTTCTGTAAGCAAGTAGATACGAAGTTTTGATGAAAATAAAAAACAATCTATAATATGCCAATTAACTGTCATAATGGCTCATTTTTGTGCATTATGGTATGTGTTGATGGTAGTAGAAATCATATTGCTGACTGTATGATTTTCTTTTAAATATTGTTGAGCATTTTTAGAGATTCGCATTGCAAATTCCGGTCTGTCGAGCAGACGCTGTAAGCTACCTTTTATACTTAGCTCATCTTTTGGGTCAAATACAACTGCTGTCTGGTTCTCAGTAACCAAGTCATCGACACCACCCTTACAGGCGGCAACAGCAGAGCCAACGCTCATTGCCTCTAATAATAGAGGATTAAAAGTGGTCATTGGCTGGGGCTGGATGAAAATATCTCCAGCGGCAAGAACAGAACGTAAGGGCTTTAATCCAGGGACAAAAGTAACATTCTGAGAAAGACCAATCGCAGTTAATAATTTACGCAGGTTTCTTTCAGCGCGTCCGCTTCCAATTATAGCTATCATGAATTCATAACCTTCAACCGATAAATGCCTGACAGCGTTAAATAGATTCTCAAAGTCATAGAAATTATCTAACGGATGAGCGGTCAATAAGGTGGCAAGACGAGATGCCTCACAAAAGCATCCGTTGTCTTCTTTAGTAAATGTACCATTATTTATCTGTTCGATTCGTTTAACGAAGCGTGGATAAAGCGAGGAAATGTTTTCGGCTATTGTTTTTGCCGGCACAATAATTTTAGCACAGCGCTTAGATGATATAGAGAGCGTGTCCCATCGTTTGTGTAGCGAATTAATCGTTAGAATATAAGGCAGGTCCAATTGATGAGCTAATTGCCTCGTAAGATGAGCTTTACTTTCACACAAACAATGCAGAATGGTAGGCTTAAATTTTGAAAGCTGCTCGATAAGTCTTTTTCTGTTTAACCACCCCAGAAATGGAAGTTGTATAATGGGATGCCTGATAACCTCAACAGCTCCGGAGATTATAAAATCCAAATCCCCGTAGGGAGGACAAACCAAAACCGTAGGAATAGACTCATCTGCTAATCCGACTAACAGGTGTCCTAAAATAGTTGAGTATTCATAAAGTGTATGTCCTGACGCAATTAAAACCGGCCGAATAGACTCCTTTTCAGAAGTTTTTGTTGCTAATTTACTTCGATTCTTTGTCATTTCCTAAATTCCACGTTTTTGAGCAAATAAAAAACATTTTATCATAAAAATTTCATTTTGTGAAATAAGTTCCCATATCCGTAAAACTACGGGATTTTCATAAATATAGGTCTTTTTTCTTGAATTATAGAAAAGTCTGTCGTATTATAGTTATCAGGAGAGTTGGGTGAGAAAGTCTCTACGGAGGGCTTCACACGTCTTTGTCTCCCTCAAGTCAATGTGCGCACAAGTTTGTGTGCGGTAAAAAGTAAGGAGATTCTGTGAAAAGTTGGAGGAGAAACTATAATGAAAAAATTAGATATATATATGAAAAGAATAATCGTTATGATGTTTATTTTTATTCTTGGGAGCGTTACAATGGCGTATGCCGTAGCTATAGAGGCTACGGTTACAGCTGATAACGAATATGGGCTATATTTTGGCACCCAGGATGGTAGTTCTATAACCTTTGTAGGAAGAAATGCATCGAGCTGGGTTCTAGATGAAACCTTTACATTTGACATAACAGCTGGAGACTATATCTATATCGCCGCCTGGAGCGATGGTTCCACCGCTCAGGGTATATTGGGACAATTCGTTATTTCTGATTGGAGTACCACAATCCTAACCAACACCTCGGATTGGGAAGTTTACTTGACTTTTGATGATAAAGACATTGGCTCACCAGCACCAACCGAACTCGACATGGAGAGTGAAGTTAGTGGTGCAAGTTGGTATATAGTCTCAGATTTTATAGGTCATGGCAGTAGCCCATGGGGTTATATATCTGGAATTAGCAGTAATGCCGATTGGATATGGGGGAGTGACTTAATGCCTGGTAGCCATTACGGAGAGTATCAGATATTCAGAGTTATCCCCGAACCTGGTACGATGTTCCTTCTTGGCTTAGGAGGTTTGGCATTGTTGAGAAAACGCAGAGCTTAACATCAGGGAAAAATTGCGTTATAAGTTAAAGGGCTGTGAAAAATTCACAGTCCTTTTTTTTATTTTAGTAGATTGTGTAATTGGTATTCAACTTTGTGAAGCATGCGTAACTTGTTTTGACAGCTCTTCCAGCAAAGCATTCATTTGTGGGTCGGATTGTTTTTCTTTGTCTATTTTGCTGCAGGCGTGCATAACAGTCGTGTGGTCCCGTCCACCAAGGTGACCACCAATCTCTTCGAGACTATGTTTGGTTAAACTCCTGGCTAAATACATACAAATCTGACGCGGCTCGGTTATGCTCTGGCTGCGTTTTTTGCTCTGCAAATCGGCGAGTCGAACATCAAAATGCCTGGTTACCACATTAATAATATCAGTGATGCTTATGTGCCTGACTGATGCTTCAATCTGACCTTCCAGGGCTGTTTGAGCCAGTTCGAGAGTTATTTCTTTTCCGGTCGTAGTCGCTACAGCGTAAATGGCAGTCAAAGCGCCTTCCAATTCTCTGATATTCGCGTGCACTTTACGGGCGATATACTCAGCTATTTCATCAGATATACTTAAGTCTCTCAGATGGGCTTTCTTTTGTACGATAGCAACTCTTGTCTCGTAACTCGGCTGGTCTATTCTCGTTACGAGGCCCCAGTTGAATCTGCTGATGAGCCGCTCCTCAAGGGAAGGGAGCTTGCCGGGCGGACTGTCAGCACTGAGGATAATTTGCTTGCCGTTATTATAAAGAGCATTAAATGTGTGAAAAAACTCTTCCTGGCTGTGCTCGCGTTCCCTCAGGAATTGAATGTCATCGATAACAAGGGCATCGACAGTGCGAAACTGGCTTTGAAAACCCGCAAGGTTTCCTTCTTCGATTGCTCTGATAAAGCGATTGACGAAATCTTCACAGCTTAAAAATTGGATTACGGCACTACCAAATCTTTTTCTGGTCTCGAAGCAAACGGCGTGCAGCAGATGGGTCTTGCCCAGGCCGACATTGCCGTAGAGAAAAAGTGGATTGTAAGTGTTACCCGGCGACTGGCTTACCGCGACACAGCTTGCATGAGCAAGACGATTGCTTGGACCTACGACAAAATTATCGAAGTTATAATCGGGGTGGAGTTTAAGTTCAGGCAATTGTTTGCCCGAGCGCCGGATTGATTTATCGCTTATATCAACTTTGAAATCTATGGTGACAAGATGGCCGGTAATCTGCTGAGCAGCCCGGGTGAAATTATTTTTGCAGTTGTCCCGCAGGAAAAGAGCGGTTGCCTCATCCGGACAGCCTATCCCGAGCGAACCACCGTTCAGGTGCAAGACTGTCAGCTCGTCGAACCACTTGCGGGCGTTGGCGGGGTCTAGCGTCTTTACACGCTCAAGTATATCAGCAAATATAGTTTCAACATCCTGAGCCACAGAGCCACCTTCCTTTGTGAGTCCGTGAATGATACAAAAAGAAATTGACCATTAAAAATCATCCTTGTTCTAAATTTTTTAGGCCTATGTCCCGTACCAATCAGACATGAGCCCAGCTCCATTGGTACAGACGATATTAGAAATTTAACCGGTTTTGAGCAGGTTGTCAAAAAAATAATTTGCATCTCACGGCAAAAAAACAAAAAAATCAGGTTTTCTCAGGTAAAACAGAAAAGCGGGGGAATTAAAAAACATGGTTGGACTTGAAATTTCTTTATATCGCGATAACATCAGGGTATTAGACCCTTTTTTTATATTTATCAGGAATCGTAGCTATGGGAATTTTCACGAAAACGGCTGGTTATCTCAAGGGCCGGCTGGGCAAAACACGAGCTAAAATCAGCACCTCACTTTCCTCTGTATTGGCCCTGGGCAGGAATATCGATGAAAGCCTGCTTGACGAGCTGGAAGAGACGCTCATAAGCGATGATATTGGCGTAGAAACTACGGATAAGCTCATATCAGAACTGCGGCAAGCCTATCGCAGCAGGCAAATCGCCACAACTGATGAAATAAGGCCGTTTCTCAAGGAACATATGAAAAGCTATTGGCCGGACCACAATCGGCAATTACATCTCGCCGAATCAGGCCCGACCGTAATTTTGGTTGCCGGCGTTAACGGTACAGGCAAAACCACGAGCATCGCCAAACTTGCCTATATATTCAGCCGCAATAATAAGAAGGTTATTGTCGCTGCCTGCGATACCTTTCGGGCCGCAGCGGTAGAACAACTATCTATCTGGGCTGAGCGTATCGGTGTCCAGATTGTTAAGCACAAATCCGGAAGTGACCCGGCGGCAGTTGCATTTGACGCTTGTGAAGCCGCAGTTGCAAGGGATACGGACATCCTGATTCTCGATACGGCCGGGCGAATTCATACAAAAAAAGACCTGATGATGCAGCTTACTAAAATTCGCGACGTGGTATCGCGAAAAATTCCGGGTGCCCCGAACGAAGTACTGCTGGTTCTCGATGCTACTACCGGCCAAAACGCAATTAGCCAGGCAAAATTATTCACCGAGGCAATCAACGTTACAGGAATATTCTTAGCTAAGCTTGACGGGACCGCACGCGGCGGAATCGTTATTGCCATTAAAGACCAGCTTGATATACCGGTAAAATTTGTCGGCCTGGGCGAAAAACCGGAGGATATTTCTGAATTCGACCCCGGAATATTTGTAGAAGCGCTGTTTGATTGACATCGTAAAGACAGTATTTATTCGGGGATTGAGGGTATTTCTTTTTCTAATCGATAATACAGTTGTGTTTTGCTATTGCTTGTCTTTTGATGTGATACATAAGCGTGGCAAAGTGCTTATATGGCTCAATCGTTTCGCCATTTCCATCCGGATAAATAATTTTCAAAATCTTGCCTTTTTCCCACTCCTTTGGATGTATTTCATATTTCATAGAAAAACCATATTTTGAAAGGATATCTATAGTAGGAGCAGCAAGCAGCTCAGGTTCTGCATCTTCACAGATACCCGGAACAAGAACCGGCGTTACGAAACCGTCATCTAAACCGACATCCATATTTTTTCTTAACGTATCTACGAGCAACAAGCCGTTGAACCATTCGCCTCTCATTTGTTCAGTTGCTTTTATTGCGATACTTTTTGGTTGAACGCCCAGCTCTTTGAGTTTGCGGTCAATAGCAAGTGTCATCGCCTTGTTATATGAGTGTTTCGTGTCTTTTAGGGCCTCAATGGCCAGTTTTGTGCCCAGTAGATTTGAATATATATCCTCCCATGAAAACGATGAGTTAAACTCCGGCTCAAATCCCATAAAGTGAACACCAAACCATGTAAGAATTTCATGCCATAATGTTGCGTTATATGCCAGATAGGGACCAACCTTATATGCAATTATTTCTGCAATTTTTTCCTTTTGTTTTTGTGATAATTTATCCCAGTATTGCGGGTAATTAAACTTTACCTTATGTTGTGAAAGTTCTATTGTACGTCTGAACGAAAAACCATCGCCTTTTTTCATTAAGGTATTGCGGGTTTTCTTTATAAGATATCGAGTATGGTCAGCATTGCCCCTTACGTGGGCTATATCTAAATGGCCGGCCTTGCAGGTATATACGATACCGTTCTTTTCAAAGAGGCTATGCTGGTAAGAATGCTCACCAAGACTGTCTGGTTCGTAAAATCTTGGCCCCGGCGGAGGAGTTGGTAAGTTTCCCAGCCGGGGTCTTGGTGCATTGATATCACATCCATTCGCAAGCAACACAAAACAAAATACGGACAAAAAGTATAGGGTTTTAGCTCTCATGGTTTCTAATATCTTTTTATCGGCATATTTTCCCTGTCAGAAAATCTACATTTCGGAAAATTATATTTTCGGGTGGTTTATTAAATGCTCTGTTTTGGGCAGGCTTCCGATAAGAGGCATTGCATATTCGATAAAGGCTTGTGTTACCCCATTCCCTTCGGGATTTATAAATTCATCGGGCATAGGTTTTGTTTTCTCAGCAACGTTTTTTAACTCGGTACGGAACAATTCCACCTTGTAGTTTTTACCATTGCCCAGCCGTTTTATCGCCACTGAGCCGTTATCCTCTTTCATAGCATACTGAACTGCGTGGCGGCCGCACCATCGTGCCTCGCGCAAGTCTACTTCTGATTGCAAGCCTGCGAAGCTTCTTTGCAGATAACCAAACGTATCAGCCCGGGTTCGCTTGACTTTTAGTATGGCTCTTAATTGAGCTGCTAAAAAGTCCGCCAGTGCGCCTGTTCCGGATAACTGTACATTTCCATGCGAGTCGATCTCGCTTTCCTCAGCCAATTTTTCGGTCCACGTAACACCTTCAACGTCGCAGATTCCCTCGCTGATGGCTACAACACATCGGCCGAGCTTTTTATAAACGCCCTCCACATCACTCAGAAATTTATCTAGTGAGACTCCCCTTTCAGGGAAATATATAAGGTGAGGCCCATCATCATCTCTTTGTTTTCCCAACGCGGTAGCACCAGCCAAAAAACCGGCGTGTCTGCCCATAATCACGTCGATTTTAATACCAGGCAAAGCCCGGTTGTCCATATCGTCACCCATCAGCGCGCAGGCCTCAAATTTGGCTGCGCTGCCATAGCCGGGGCAATGGTCGGTAACAACTAAATCATTGTCGATAGTCTTGGGAATGTGGAATGACCGTATATCAAAGTCCACCTCATCGGCTACCGTGTTGATGATATGAGCGGTATTTGCCGAATCGTTGCCGCCGATGTAAAAAAAGTACCTGATATTTCGCCTTTTGAAAACTTCGAGAATCCTCGCACAATACTGTTTATCGGGCTTATCTCTGCTGGAACCGAGAGCCGAGCAGGGTGAACTCACTAATTTTTCAAGCATCTCTGATGATAGTTTTGTCAAATCAATAAATTTATCTTCAGCCATTCCAGCTACGGCGTGGATTGCACCGTAGATATTTTCAATTTCCGGATGTTTGTTTGCTTCTTCGATAATCCCGACTAAGGACGCATTTATCACAGCGGTAGGTCCACCTGATTGCCCTACGACTGCATTTGCCTTTGGTACATTTGCCATTTTGTAGTACTCCTAAAACCATCGATACATATCAATACTCAAGAAAACGATTATATTGAGGAGCAACGTTCATACAAGACTTTTTTGCATTTGTTGGTTAATTGTGTCTGGATTATTTACTGCTTTTCTATGAGGCATCATCTATAGAAATTGTTGAACTATAGGTGAGCAGTCGAAATAAGTCAAGAATCATACAGATTACCGCTACAGTTAAAACTTCTCAAATAATGGCTAAAAAACGATGTTTCTCGACTCCACGCTATTTTGAATAAAAATTAAATTCGATAGAAGTAATTTACTTTTTTTGATATATAATAGGTCACAAGGCCTGAATCAGACCTTCGGCGCAATCTCTATCCATGTAAATGTGGTTAGCCATTTTCTTCTTAAGTATCCCCGGAAGAGCTATTTTTCCTTTTTCCTTCCCTCTTGCTACTACTATGCAGTGTGTGCCTTCTTCGACCTTTTGACAAATCTGTTTGAGATTAACGACGGAGAATAAGTGGTCGGAAATTACTGGTGGTAACTTGACAGGTTTGCCGGTTTGTCCATCATAGAGGTTGTAGAGTATGTCAGCAAGATAAGGTTGCTTATTAACAAAATTCTGTGCACCTTTCAAATCCAATAGTTGCCTCATTAATGCCTTGGGATCGTGAAGGTGGCCTATACTTGTGATGATAACTTTAGCGTTATCAACCAGTTCTTTGTGTTTACATACGTCCGGATCTTTGCTGAATGCTGTCAGCGCGTCACGGTCCTCGAACCAGGCAGGGCCAAGTAGACCACGAGTCTGTGTCTGTAGATATCCACCGATGATAGCTGACACCGTATCTGATAGAGCGGCAACGTTCGACCTTATTCCACCGCTGGTCAGGGAGCAGATGATCGTGCTTTCGCGTTTTTGAGATGGGATTTCCGTGTGCCAATTGAGATAGCCCAGTTTTCGTGTTATCTCACTCAGATCAAGCAAAGTCTGACCACCACTTACACCAACGACAAGTTCTCCCTTAGGATCAGCTTTTGCGATACTTGTCAAGATATTGTCAAGTCCTATCCACACATATTGAAGAAGTTCGTCACTATCAGGCGCGACGATAATATTTCCTTTGTAGAGGGGAATAAGAGTTTGGATTTGCCGTTTTATGTCCTCTTCGTAGAAAGGTTTAACCTGTAGGAAATCGTATATCTGGGCCGCGTCCCGAAGATGATGACCCACAAAAGCGTTTGATACGGCGCCTACCGGGTCATAACAGGCACGAGCGTTAGTTTTGACCCAAATCACCATCTGTTTGGCTATTTGCGCATGGCTTAGCTTATCACGCACGAACCACCGAGCAACAAGATGTAGAAGGCGTTTTTTCTGGATTTCTGCAAGTTTAGCCCAGTGGATAGCAGAAGGTTTTCTTTGAGTTTGTTTTTTAATGTCCATGTTTTCGCCTCCCTTATACAAATCTTAAACAATTTTGAGATTATGTTTATCATATATAATATTATATAGAATTACAATAAAAATAATCTGTGTAATTAAACTACCCAACAATATTAATATCATTTTAGATACTTTTACAGCCTATAAATTTTTCAACACATTTCCAGGTGTTATGTTTTATAATAAATATTGTATTTATATGGTGTTTGTTTTTTTGGAGAAGGATCAAAAATGGCAAATAAAGAAATTAAAGTCGAAAGCGTTGTGATTGTGGGTCAAAACGAATTTGAGAGACAGCTCGTTGAAAACGAGCTAAAAAAACATGGCGTTTCTAAGGTGGTCCATTATGACAAACCCAGCCAACTCAACGGGCAATTGGAGTCAAAAAAGAGCAAACGGCCTATATTACTCTTGTTGACTGGCCAAGAAGACACAAGCTGGAATACGATTCAGACAAAGTGGCACTCTTGCCCTAAGACGGATAAGCTGTTGGTAAGATCGAGCAACAATAAAGTAGGTTTGCTCTCCAGATTACTCGAACTTGGCGCCGACGCAGTCTTTAAGCGAGACGAGGATGTGTGGGAAGTTATTCGACGAGTGCTCGGTTCGGTGTGAGGGTTATAGAAAATCAACGACATAATTTCGCTACAACCATGTATCTAAATACGAATTAAAATTGGATTACTTACCAAGTGGGTAAGTAATTAGAAATTATGATAAGGTCAAGAGTATTTATAAAGTCTTTAGGAGAAATAGTAAGGTCATATTTGGATTTGTAGTCGGGCTTTCAGATTAAATGCTTATCACTCTTAGACTGTCGCAGTTCTGTAAACCAATTCAATAAACCGCTGGGCCAATTTCTAAACCTCTGCCTCGCATCCCGGCTTTAGGAAATACAACCATTTGGAAAGGATTTTAGATTTTAGTATAGCTGAGGCGGCCTTTGCGTAAAGCTCCAACTGCCGGCGATATAGCTCAGCACGTTCAGGTATCTGCTCAGTGGTTACCTTGTCTGTTTTGAAATCTATGACAATCAAGCCGTCCGGCGTTTTGATAAGCATATCAATTATGCCCTGAACAACAATTGTTTCGTCGCCCTTCGCTCGTGACTCGTCGCTTGATGGATTGAAATCAGTCGAGGATAAGGCAAAAGTAAACGGCCATTCACACCAGACGTTCGGCCAGGCGCTAAGAGCAGTTTTGCCCAAATCACTTTCAAAAAATTTCATTATTGATTCTGTTTCGATATGCTCGGCTACGGCCTCGGTCATAGCACCATCGGCAAAAAGTTTTTCCTTTGTTTTCTCAATCGCTTCTTTGCTTATAGTCCTGGATAAATCGAGCTGAGAAATTAAAATGTGTGTAGCTGTGCCAATAAGCCTGCCTTGTGGCTCAGTTAATTCTGCTTTAGTAGCCATAACGACCTTCGGCTTGCGTTGTAGGGCCATCGAATAGTCGAATTTCACATATTCATCGTAACGATGAGTAAGCTGGGTCACTGACTGTTTGGCAGGTAAAGCTACCGCGTCACCGAAATTATATTGCCAGCTTAAAGACTTCTTTAACTGCGAAAGCAATCTTGATTCTTTCCGTTTTTCTTGCGGTTTTTTTATAGTAAAATCAGTTTTGCTTAACTTACTGCTTCTGATGTTTTGGACATATTTAGAAAGTTGTTCGAGCTCTTGTTGCTGATAAACTTTCAAGCTGAATAAATCATCATCTGTTGCCTGTTTCGCTAAACCTGTTTCAAAAGCATTGTGCAGGGCTTTCTGGTCACAAAGGCCATAAAGGGCCCATTCAAGCGGATTCTGGCATTCGGCAAGGGCCCAGCCGGGAATAGGCTCGGGACCAAAGAATAATCCATTCGAGATGACCTTGCCGCAATCGGTATGCTTTTGTGAAGAGGTTAATATAAGCCGTTCTCTGGCCCGCGTTGCTGCAACATAAAGGATTCGCATTTCTTCTGCCAATGCTGTCGAACGTTTTTCTTCCGCAATGACCTCGTGAGCGAGTGAGTTGATTTTACTATTCGATTGGCGGTCGATTATTTGCAATCCGAGCGCGTAGTCGGCATCGGCAAGGCAGTCTGCATAAATATCTCTTTTATTGAATTTGCTTTCAAGCTCAGCTAAAAAAACGATTGGAAATTCAAGGCCTTTACTTTTGTGGACGCTTAATATACGAACGGCGTTACCTGCGGATTCCGGCGGCTCGGCAGGTGACCAGTCCTGGCCTGTCTCATGTAGTTTTTCAATAAACTCGACGAAGCGGGTCAGCGATGCTATGCCGACACTGGTAGCAAAACCCTCGAACTGGATAGCTCTGTCGTGCAGCTTTAATAGATTAGCTCTTCGTGCCTGGCCGTTTGGAAGCGCGGAAACGAAAGATAAAAAGTTCGTCTGGCGATAGATTTGCCAGATTAAATCCGCGAGCTTTCCTCGCCGTGCTGTCGTTCGCCAATCTTCAATCTGCGAGAGTATTTCTTTTAACCTGTCTGCAAGTTTAGCGTCCTTGCCGCTCTTACAGTATTCGGTTATAGACGAATAAAAAGTATAGTTATGTCCGCTTGTAGAGCTGTGGAGTTTTATCTTAGCCAATTCTGTGTCGCTGATTTTGAAAAAAGGACTTCGCAATAAAGCTGCCAATTCGATATCACGCTGAGGATTATCCAGAACTTTCAGCAGGCACAGGATATCGGTGATTTCAGTTGCCTCGAAATACCCTGCCGTGGCCTGACAGCTCACAGGCACTCCTGCCAGCCGAAGCACTTCAACATAATTATTGGCTTTTTTGGCAAGCGAGCGCATCAATATCACAATGTCTCGATATTGGATATCCCGAAAGCACTCCATTTGTTTGTCATATACCTGAAACTCCGTCTTACCCGTATCTGCCCCGACTATCTCTTTGATGCGCCGGGCAATCATTGCCGCCTGACGCTGACGGGAATCGATTGCCTTATCCTCGGATTCATTTTCCTGTTGAGTTTCAACCTCGCTGTCTATACTTTTTTCGTCGAGTATGTGGAATTCGACTATGTGCCCCGTCTCTTGTGGCTCGTGATTTTTAACTTTTGCCGGTTTTAAGTAGGCCGACTCATCGTAATCTATATCACCAAAAGAAGCCGTCATTATTTTGCTGAATATCTTATTAACAAAATCGAGAATACCTTTCGCTGAGCGGAAATTGGCGTTAAGGTCGACACGCAGACCTTCAGGTGCTTTTTGGGTGTCAGTAGAAGCCAACTCGAGGTCTTTTATAAAAATCTTCGGCTCAGCCCCGCGCCAGGCATAGATACTCTGCTTGACATCACCGACGACAAATACGTTTCCTTCGGTGCTCAGCATCCCAAGTATCGCTTTTTGGACGGGATTTATATCCTGATATTCATCGACAAATATGTATTTGTATTTCCGGCGAAGCGCAAGGGCTGTTTCCGAAGGTGAAAGCTTTTCTTCAGCATCAATATCTTTGGCTAAAAGCTCTAGGGCGTAATGCTCAAGGTCGGCAAAATCCATACAGTTAGCCGTACGCTTGGCCTGACCGTAGAGCTGGTCAAATTTCTTAACCAACTCTACAAGTACCTTCGTCTGCAAGCCGGATGAACCACTGAGTCTGTCGAGATAGTCGGGATTTACTATTGCAAGATGTGAAAGCTCTTTGAATTTTTCTACCGCCCTTCTTGCTGTACTCTGAAGTAGTTCTGCAACAGGTTCGGATAAATCTTTGGGCTTATTTGTTCTTGGCTTGTCAAAGTTCCTTATCGCGTCGGCGCATTTGTCCCAGTCATCGGCTTTCAAGGATTCAAGACACTGTTGCGCCGGGATTATATGCTTTTCTTCTAATTTTTCAGCCCAATCTCCTTTACCACCTTCAATTTTGTAAAGCTTCTGGGAATGGCGAAGCCGACGGAGGATATTCTGTAATTTTTCAGTGATAATCTGTTTTTGTCTTTTGCCCAGGTCGCCTGTATAAGAATTGGCTTCTTCAGAAAGCACAATTGCCCGCTCATACCAGTTTCGCCGTGAAATAACGCCGTTCAGAAAATCACTGATTGTTGTTATTTTTGAGAAAAATCCGTCATTTGTGCGAAGGTCTCTGCGGTACAAAAGCTGTTCGAGGGCCGCTGTTAAATTGCTCTGCTGCCAGGCCCAGTCGATGACTTTTTCAAGAACCTCTGTTTTGAGCAATTTTTGTTCGTCACCGTCAATTACGCGGAAGGTCGGGTCAAGGCCGAGCTTGTAGAAATACTCGGTGATTAGCCGTTTGCAGAACGAATGTATCGTACTGATATCAGCTCCCTGCAGTAACATAAGCTGATAACGAATATGCGGGTCATCGCTTTGTTTAAATGCGGTTTGTAATTGCTCGGCGATTCTTGAACGCATCTGCTCAGCAGCCATATCGGTAAAAGTCAATACGAGTATGCTCCAGACATCGGGGCAGATGGATTTGTCGCGTACAATATCGACACATCTGCCCGACAGTACCGCCGTTTTACCTGTGCCGGCCGATGCGGTTACAAGGACGTCACTGCCGCGAGTAACGATTGCCCGCTTCTGTTGCTCAGTCCATTTAATCTTTTTCTCAGCCATCAACCACTCCCATCTTGTCAAGTGCCTGACCTTTATTTAGCGAAATTAAAGGATTGTAGTCATTTATCTGCCAGTCGAACCGGCAAACCGGTTTATATTTGCAGTAGCTGCATGGCGAAGACTGGTTCAGGCGATACGGCTCAACTTCTATTTTGCCGGACAGGATTTCTTCAACTAATCGAATTGTCTTGTTCTCAGTAAATTTAAGAACCTGCTCATAGTCAGCAGGCTTAAGTGACCCCCTGCTTTCATAACTGCCGTAAGGATGTCCATCCTTCGTAACGTAATAATTATAAAATTTGCTGTCTTTTGAGGCACATTTATCCAGATGTTGCGCGAAATTACCATTGAAGATGCCCTTCGCTTTATAACCGATAGTTTTAGTTTTTTCTGATAGTTTGTCCAATGCTGCTTGTTTGACCGGCACTTCGACCGGAATATAAAACGCCCCGATGGCTTCTTTTGTCTTTGAATCCTTTGCATTTATAACTGCCAGCAGATAAATCGGCAGCTGCATATCCAGCCCATAGTAGAGCTTCGACCAGTTAAACAACATTTCCCTGCGTTTATAATCGAAGATAATTGCGAACTCTTTATCGTCTATATTTGCAATATCCAGCCGGTCAATTTTGCCATCCATAAACAGCTTATGTTTATCTGAAATTTCAAGTACATACTCACCCAACGTCTCAGATGTGTCCTTTACCTGGCCGAAGCAGACCTCCGATAGTGTCGGCCTGAAACTTCCCGCACGTATCATTTGTACAACGGCCAGAACGCAATCCTCAAGTGTTTCACTGGCAGAATTGATTATATATGCGTTATGAGGGCTGCGGTGGTTAAAGTTTGATATAAATGAATCCGTTCGAATAAGCTTTGTAATTTCTTCTTTTAGAAACTTTATAAGCTCATCATTTTTAATCGTTACAAAATCTTTTTTCTCATTATTTAGCCGCTTCAGCAGTGCATCCAAAACACGATGGTAAAAATTTCCGAGGTCCAGCGGTTCAAACTTGAACTCCTTTCGCTCCTTCAATTCCATTATATACCGTGCAAAATACTGATATGGACAGGAGGCAAA
>CAYWUO010000030.1:4060-16146 GCA_964461285.1 uncultured Pirellulales bacterium | reverse complement strand
GGAGGGATTCGAACCCCCGGTACCTTACGGTACAACGGTTTTCAAGACCGTCGCGATCAACCACTCTGCCACTGCTCCAGATTTTAACGAAATCTACTATTAGTATAATCGAACCAACTGCAATCTTTTGAGTAGATTTGATAACTATTTTATGATGAAAATCCTGTTTTGCAAGTGGATTCAGCAAATATCGAAAACCTGTTTTTTATCTGAAACTTAAGCGAAATCTGATTTTTACATTCCCAAAAATCTTTGTCCACGCACAGCTTATCTGGTAAACTTCAGCTTGAATTCTGGAAGCTGTAAGGAGCCAGTTATGTTTATAGTTAATGTTTTTGTCCATGTTAAGCCCGAACACATCGAGTCTTTTCAGGCAGCCACACTTGAGAACGCCCGCAATAGTGTGCAGGAGCCGGGTATTGCCCGCTTTGATGCCCTTCAGCAGCAGGATGACCCGAGCCGCTTTGTATTGGTAGAGGTTTATCGCACGCCGGAGGATCCCGCTAAACACAAAGAGACGGTGCATTATCAAAAGTGGCGTGATACCGTGGCGGATATGATGGCTGAGCCGCGCAGCAGTATTAAATATAAAAATGTATTCCCGGATGAGAAGGGCTGGGATTAGTGGTTATGAGATTTGAATTTGCGACCGCTGGTCGAATTATTTTTGGTCCCGGCACGAGCCGGGAAGTTGTGCCATTGGCAGCAGAATTAGGTAATCGCGCCTTTGTTATTACAGGTCGTACTACAAAACGTGCTGAACCGCTTCTCGAACAGCTTAATAAACACGAAATTGAATATGTTACCTTCAACGTTACTTCCGAACCGACTACAGCGATGGCAAAGAAAGCAATTGAAAGTGCCCGCAGGGAAAATAGCGATTTGGTTATTGGCATCGGTGGCGGCAGCGTGCTTGATACCGGCAAAGTAGTTGCAGCGATGCTGACAAACGCCGGCGAATTAGAGGATTATCTGGAGGTTGTCGGGCAAGGTAAGAAAATAACCCAAAGACCCGTTCCTTATATTGCAATTGCCACTACCGCAGGAACCGGTGCTGAGGTTACACGCAACGCGGTGCTCGCTGTACCCGAACATAAGGTCAAGGTAAGTATGCGAAATCCGATGATGCTTCCCCGCTTTTCTGTAGTTGACCCGGAGTTGACTTATTCGATGCCGCCGGCAGTAACCGCGAGCACCGGACTGGATGCGCTGACCCAGCTTATGGAGGCATTCGTTTCGAATAAGGCAAACCCGATGACCGATGGTATCTGCCGGGAGGGATTGAAAAGAGCGGGGCGGTCGTTGCTCAAAGCTTATGAAAATGGCGGCGACAAAAATGCGAGGGAAGATATGGCGCTGGCAAGTCTGTTTAGTGGCTTGGCCCTGGCCAATGCCGGATTGGGAGCTGTGCACGGTTTTGCAGGTCCGTTAGGAGGTATGATTTGTGCACCTCACGGAGTGATATGCGCCCGGCTGTTGCCGGTTGTTATGCAGGCAAATATAGAGGCGTTACATAATCGAGCTGATAGTTCGCCTGCATTGAGCCGGTATGACGAGATTGCGCAGCTTTTGACCGGCAATGTCAAGGCAAAGGCCGAAGATGGTCTCAAGTGGGTGCGGGATATCTGTCATAAATTAGAAGTGCCGACGCTGTCGGAGTTCGGATTGGAAGAGCAGGATTTCCCAACGGCAGTAGTAAAAGCACAAAAGTCAAGCAGTATGAAAGGAAATCCGATTGCTTTAACGCAGGATGAGTTGTTGGCAATCCTGAAAGACAGCGAATAATTTTTCTCGGCTTTTTAACTTTTCTTCCGAAGCCATTGGTCGATTACTGCTGCTGCCTCTCGGCCGCTGTTTATGGCTGATACGACCAAAGAAGCACCGCTGACTGTATCACCGGCGGCAAATATACCCTGCTGAGTGCTCTGGTAGTTGTCCACGGTCACATTGCCTCGCTCATCGAGCTTCAAATCCAGGGCCTTTATAAGTCCATCGTGCATAACGTGCTCGAAGCCAAGGGCCAGTATTATAAGGTCGGCTTCGAGGACAAAATCGGTATCGGGCAATTCCTTTATCTGCCATTTGCCTTTCTTTTTGAACCACTCGGCTTTGCAGCAGTCCAGCCGGCTGACCCGAACACCTACCCCTGAGAAGTTTTTGGTCATAACGCTCCATAATCTTTCACAGCCTTCCTCGTGAGAGGATGAGGTGCGCATAATTCTCGGCCACATAGGCCACGGTGTATCGGGCGGACGGGTATCAGGCGGTTTCGGCAGAATCTCCAGCTGGTATATCCTTTTTGCGCCTTGGCGGCGAGCGGTACCGACACAGTCACTGCCAGTGTCACCGCCTCCTATTACAACCACAACCTTGTTCCTGGCCGAGATTATATTCGCTTCATCCACCGGCTCGCCACAGCAGAGCTTGTTCTGTAATGACAGATATTCCATAGCAAAGACGATATTTTCATACCCTCTGCCCGGAATGTTCAGGTCTCTCGGCTTGCCCGCTCCCATAGTCAGACATACACAGTCGAACATCTTTCGCAGATAACGAGCCGAGATGTCCTCTCCAACTTCCACTCCGGTCTGGAACTGGACACCCTCTGCGGAAAGCTGTTTTAACCGCCGGTCAATGATGTTTTTCCCAAGCTTAAAATCCGGTATTCCATATCGAAGCAGGCCGCCGATTTTTTCATCTTTTTCGAAAATTACCGTTTCGTGCCCGGCGCGTGCAAGCTGCTGAGCGGCTGCAAGGCCAGCAGGGCCGGAACCGATTATAGCGACCCGTTTGCCGGTTTTTTCCGCGGGCGGTTGAGGTTTTATCCAGCCGTTTTCAAAACCGCGCTCTACGATTTGAAACTCGATATGCCTGATGAGCACCGGCTCATCGCTGACTGATAGAGTGCAGGCGGTTTCGCAGGGAGCGGGACACACGCGAGCTGTAATTTCCGGGAAGTTGTTTGTCGAGTGCAGCAGCTCGCAGGCCTGCTGCCAGCGGTCCTTGTAAACAAGTTCATTGACATCGGGGATGCAATTTTTCAGAGGACAGCCGACACCGTGACAAAAAGGTATCCCGCAGTCTATACAGCGAGCAGCCTGCTGGCGGAGCTGGTCGGGAGTCAGCGGCAGGTCCAGCTCTTCGAAGTCCATAATCCGCTGCTGTACCGGCCGGCGACCTGCTTCCTGACGTTTATATTTTAGAAAACCTTTTACTTCGCCCATTGGAAGACCTCTTCAGTTGCAGGCGTAGTTTCTGTATCACGCCGTTCCGCTGCTCTCATTCGCTCCAGTGCCTTTCGATAATCAGTTGGGACAACCTTTACGAACTTGCCGACCATATCCGGCCAGGCGTCCAGGATTTGCTGCGCCCGTGGGCTCTTGGTCCAGTTCAGGTGTTGCTGAATCAAATCGTAAAGCAGCTCTTTATCTTTCTGCCGCCAGACGTTTTGCAGTTCGACCATATCGAGATTACAGAGCGTATCAAACAGTTGTGCCTCATCAAGGACATACGCTATTCCGCCGCTCATACCGGCAGCGAAATTACAGCCCGTCTTGCCGAGAACGACAACCATTCCGCCTGTCATATACTCGCATCCGTGGTCGCCGAGGCCTTCGACAACGGCGGTGGCGCCGCTGTTACGTACTGCAAAGCGCTCACCGGCCATACCGTTGATAAACACTTCACCGGATGTGGCGCCGTATAGAAGAGTGTTGCCGGCGATAATATTTTCATGCGCCATAAAGGGAGATTTGTCCGGCGTCTGAACGATGATTCTGCCGCCGGAGAGACCTTTGCCGAGATAGTCGTTGCTTTCGCCGATGAGCCGAAGCGTTATACCGCCGGCTACAAATGCACCGAAGCTCTGCCCCGCTGAGCCGTGCAGGATGATTTCCAGTGTTCCGTCCGGCAGACCCTGCGGGCCGTACTTAGAGACGATACGATTGCTCAAAATCGTGCCTACCGTTCGGTTCACATTGCGAATCGGCATTTCGATGACGGTTTTTTTCTTTTTTTCAATAGCGGCTTTGGCTTTTTCCAGAATCTGCCAGTCAAGGTGGTCTTTGAGCTTGTTCGGCTGGGCCTGGCTCAGCCGAAGCATGCTTTTGTCGGAAACCTCCGGCTGCTGAAAAATAGCTGAGAAGTTGAGCCCCTTGGCCTTGTAATGCTCGACCGCTTTGGCGGTATGCAGCCGCTCGACCCTGCCGACTAATTCTTCGAATTTTCTTATGCCGAGCTGCGCCATAATCCGGCGCACCTCTTCAGCAACGAAAAGCATAAATCGCTGAACGTATTCTGGCTTTCCCTGGAATCTTTTTCGCAGCTCCGGGTCCTGTGTCCCGATACCAAACGGGCACGCTCCTTCGTGACATTTACGCAAAAGTGTACAGCCGAGCGCTACAAGGGCCGCGGTGCCGAATCCGAACTGCTCGGCTCCCAAAAGAGCCCCGATGACAACGTCTCTTCCTGTTTTAAGCTGGCCGTCAACCTGGACCCTTATCCGGTCGCGCAAGCGGTTCATTACGAGCACCTGCTGTGTCTCGGCCAGGCCGAGCTCCCACGGACAGCCGGTATGTTTTATCGAAGACAGCGGGCTTGCGCCGGTTCCGCCGTCATGGCCGCTGATAAGGACCTCGTCGGCGTTGCCTTTTGCTACGCCTGCGGCAATTGTGCCGACGCCGACTTCGGCAACGAGTTTCACGGAAACCTTAACTTCCGGGTTGCTGCATTTGAGGTCGTATATAAGCTGTGCCAAATCCTCAATCGAGTATATATCATGATGCGGAGGTGGTGAGATAAGTGTTACACCCGGCGTAGAGTATCGCAATTTTGCGATTTCATCGGTTACTTTGTGCCCGGGCAATTGGCCGCCTTCGCCCGGCTTTGCGCCCTGGGCAATTTTTATCTGCAGCTCTTTTGCGTGGGCGAGATAATTTATAGTTACGCCGAACCTGCCGCTGGCGACCTGTTTGATAGCGCAGTTTTTCGAGTCACCGTTGGCCTCCGGATTATAGCGCGAGGCGTCTTCTCCGCCTTCGCCGGTATTACTCATTGCGCCGATGCGGTTCATTGCTATTGCCAGGCACTCGTGTGCTTCTTTGCTGATTGAGCCGTGGCTCATAGCGCCTGTGCAAAATCTTTTTACAATTTCGCTTGCAGGTTCGACTTCATCGATAGGTACGGGCGTGCCTTCGGTAAATTCAAATAGTCCTCGCAAGGTGCAGAGCTGCCGTGATTGTTCGTTTACAGCCCTTGCGTAATCAGCGTAGGCCTCTGCATCATCATATATCACAGCGTGCTGAAGCCGGGACACCGTGGTGGGATTCCAGAGATGCCGTTCGCCTTCGTGTCTGAAATGGTATTCACCGCCAAAATCCAGTTCGAGCGCCCCTGCAGGGCGCTGCTGGAAGGCCGATTCGTGTCTGGCAATTGCCTCGAGCGCAATTTCTTCGAGTCCGATTCCGGCTATTCTTGAGCTTGTGCCCGTAAAATATTGGTCAACAACGGGTTGGTTTAATCCGATTGCTTCGAATAGCTGAGCTGCCATATAGCTGCGCAGCGTTGAGATACCCATCTTGCTGATGGTTTTCAGGATGCCTTTTTTGACCGCTGCGATGTAGTTATCCGCTATCTGGACCGGCTCCATTCTTTCTGGCAGGTCTCCCTGTTGCTGCAATAAATCAAGAGCTTCGAATGCCAGGTACGGATTAACAGCGTTGGCACCGTATCCGCATAAAAGGCAAAAGTGCATAACTTCCCTTGGCTCGCCGCTTTCGATAATCAAACCGGCTTCGCTGCGAAGACCGCAGTTAAGCAGGCCATGATGTACTGCAGCCGTTGCCAGAAGCGACGGAATCGGCGCCTTTGTCCGTGAAATATCACGGTCACTAATGATAATCAATGAGGCACCATTTCTGACGGCATTTTCTGCTTCGTTGACCAGAGAGTCAAGGCTGCGTTGAAGACTGTCAGCGGGATTGGATGGATCGGCCTCGAAGACCGCCGAAATAGTAGCAACCTTAAAGTCATCACGATTAACAGAGCGAAGTCGTTCTATATCTTCGTTTGTAAGAACAGGATGCGGTAACTTTAGCTGTCTGCAGTGCTCCGGAGTTTCATCCAGGACATTTCTCTTTTTGCCAATAAAGGTCATCAAACTCATAACCAGCCCTTCACGAAGCGGGTCAATCGCCGGGTTAGTCACCTGTGCGAACAGCTGCTTGAAATAATTAAACAGCAGCTTCGGTTTATCACTCAATACGGCCAGCGGCGTGTCATTGCCCATCGAGCCGACCGGCTCCTGACCGTTGACCGCCATTGGAGTCAGTATCATCTTCAGCTCTTCACGTGTATAGCCGAAGGCCCGCATACGCTGGGCTATTGTCTCATGGTCGCTTTTTACAAGTTTTGGAGCATCAAACAGGCCGCGAAGCACTATTGTATTTTCTTCAAGCCATCTGCGATAAGGTTTCTGTCGGGCGACCTTGCTCTTTACCTCATTATCGGTAATTATACGTCCCTCGACTGTATCTACTAAAAACATATGACCCGGACGCAAACGGCCTTTCATACGAATCTTCTCAGCAGGAAATTCCACCACGCCCGCTTCGCTGGCGAGAATTGCCAGGCCGTCAGTAGTAACGAGGTAGCGGCAGGGCCTTAAGCCGTTGCGGTCAAGAGTGCCTCCGACGCGTCTTCCATCGGTGAATACAATTGCAGCCGGGCCGTCCCACGGCTCCATTATCGAAGAGTGATATTCGTAGAATGCTCGCTTATCGGTGCTGATATGATACTTCGGCCCGAAGGCTTCGGGTATCATCATCATCATCGCATGCGGCATGCTTCGGCCGGCTCTGACAAGAAGCTCGAGTGTACTATCGAAGCAGGCGGAATCGCTCAATTCAGGAGTCAAAACCGGAAACAAGTCACCGATATTATCACCGAATATGTCGCTGGCCATATTTGTCTGGCGGGCCCGCATCCAGTTTCGATTGCCGCTGAGCGTATTTATCTCGCCGTTATGTGCTGTGCACCGAAACGGCTGAGCAAGACGCCAGTTCGGAAACGTATTGGTGCTGTAACGCTGGTGGACAATTGCGAAGGCCGAGTTCATACGCTCGTCTGCAAAGTCGGGGTAATAGGCGAACAGCTGCCAGGCCATAAACATTCCTTTGTAGCAGATTGTCCTGCAGGAAAGCGAAGTTACATAGAAGTCCTCGCCCTGGCCGCCGAATTTTTCCCTGACGGTTCTTTCGGCCTGTTTGCGAGCAAGGTACAGCCGTCGCTCCAGCGCCTCGTCCTTTAAATCTCCGCCTTCTACGAAAATCTGCCTGATAGAAGGTTCTGCAGCTAATGCAATGTCGCCGAGACAATCTTTTTCGACGGGTACATCTCGCCAGCCGAGGACCTTCATACCATAGTGGCCGAGCGCAGCTTCGAGTATCTTATCGCATTTGTCTCTGAGCTTCGCGTCTTTTGAGCCGAATACCATACCTACGCCGTATTGATTAGGCATAGGCAGTGAAAAGCCCAGTTTTTGGCCCTCTGCAAAAAAAAACTCGTGAGGAATCTGGAAAAGAATACCTGCACCATCACCGGTAGTTTCATCGGCACCGGTGGCCCCACGATGATGCAGGTTTATCAGTATCTGTTTGCCATATTCGATGATTGAGTGCTCAGCTCGGCCCGAGATATTAACGACTGCACCGATACCGCAGCCGTCGTGTTCACGGCGAGTCTCATACAAACCATGATTTGACGAAACTGCCAACATCTTTTTCCTTTAGCACTTACAATACTACTATTTTCCACGTACATTTGGTGTCATCAAAATGATTATAAACTCTATCAGCTATCATAATACAGGTTAAATTCATACGGATGCGGCCGCAAAGCGAGTTCATCGAGCTCGTTTTCACGTTTCCAGCTTATCCAGGTCTCAATCAAATCATCGGTAAACACATCATTTTGCGTAAGAAACTTGTTGTCTGTCTCCAAAGCGTCAATGGCCTCAGCAAGCGAGCCGGGGGTCTTTGGATACTTATTCAGTTCCTCCGGCGTCATATCGTAAATATCACGGTCTAACGGCTCACCCGGGTCAATCTTGTTTTGTATCCCGTCTATAGCCGCCATCAGCATCGCTGTCCACGCAAGATAGCCGTTACAGGTCGGGTCCGGACAGCGGAACTCAAGTCGCTTCGCCTTGGGATTTTCTGAATACATTGGAATACGCACACCAGCCGAGCGGTTACGCTTCGACATAACCAGGTTTACCGGCGCCTCGAAGCCGGGTACCAGACGACGATAAGAGTTTGTCGTCGGAGCGGCAAATGCCAAGATGGCAGGCGCATGTTTGAGAATTCCACCGATTGAATACAGTCCAATATCACTAAGGCCGGCATATCCGTTATCTGCAAACAATGGCTTGCCGCCTTTCCACAATGAAAAGTGCGTGTGCATTCCACTGCCGTTATCCTGGAATATTGGCTTTGGCATAAAGGTTACGGTCTTGCCGTTGCGTTTGGCCATGTTTTTGATGATATACTTGAACCACATAAACTGGTCAGCCATTTTTACCAGCTCTGCGAACTGCATATCAATCTCCGCCTGTCCGGCAGTAGCTACCTCGTGGTGGTGCGCTTCAATAATGATGCCGACCTTGTGCATCTCTTTGACCATGTCACCTCGCAGGTCGTGATAGGTATCGGTTGGGCTGACCGGGAAGTAGCCGCCCTTGAAGCTCGGTTTGTATCCGAGGTTCGGCTCTTCGAAGCGGGCGGTATTCCACGCGCCTTCGACCGAATCAATTTGATACATCCCCGTGTGTTGATTTTGCTCGTACCGTACCTCGTCGAATATGAAGAACTCCGGCTCCGGGCCTATGTAGCAAATATCAGCGATGCCCGTATGTTTCAGGTAAGCTGCGCCTTTGCGAGCAACGTGCCGCGGGTCGCGTGTGTACTCTTCTTTTGTGATAGGGTCAACAATGTTGGCGATTACGCTGACGGTCGGGTCCTTAAAGAACGGGTCAATAACAACGGTAGCCGGGTCAGGCACAGCCAGCATATCTGAGACGTGGATTCCCTGCCAGCCGCGAATCGATGAGCCGTCAAATCCGACACCATCGACGAATGTATTTTCGTCCCAGGTCTCTATAGGGAATGTGCAGTGCTGCCACGTTCCCAGAAGGTCCGTAAATTTCAGGTCAACCATTTTCGCATTGTTCTTTTTTGCGAATTCAAAAAAATCTTTCGGAGCCATGTTTATTTCCTTTCAAAAAAATATTGTTTTCTTTTTGGTATTTATCTCTTTTCAGTCGCTAACCAATTGCTTTATCCCCTTTTTCGCCGGTGCGGATTCGGATGCACTCTTTCAGGTCCAGCACAAAAATCTTGCCATCGCCAATTTGCTCCGTTCTCGCACCTTCAATAACTGCATCGATTGTTTTTTCTACGAAGTCCTCGTTTACTGCTATATCCAGCCGGACTTTCTTGAGCAGATTTACCTCGAACTTAATTCCGCGGTAGCTTTCCTCATAGCCATGTTGTTCGCCGCAGCCAAGAGCGTTAGTTACAGACATTTTGTAAACTTGCGCTTTGTACAGGGCTTTTTTGACGTCCTTTAGCTTATGCGGCTGAATGTATGCAATTATAAGTTTCATCTGTTCATTCTCCAATAACTGTCAAATCAGGTCGTGCTGAATATTTGAAAGCCACCATAGGCCTCCATACCGTGCTCTCCGATATCCAGTCCTTGCAACTCTTCTTCACGACTGATTCTTAGTCCTACCGTTAAATCAATCAGCTTGAACACGATACCCATACTGACTACGACAAAAGCTATCGTGCTTACACTTCCTACCATTTGGATTCCCAGTTGCATTGGATTAGCGCCATAGACAAAACCATTGTTTGCCAGGCCCAGAGCTCCCTTGCCGAAGATGCCAACGCACAGCGTTCCCAAAATCCCGCAGATGCCATGAACAGGAAACGCACCGACCGGGTCATCAATCTGAAGCTTATCAAGCAGCTCAACACCTCTTACAACCACGTATCCGGCGACCGTGCCTATAACCAATGCTGCCCAGGGTTCAACATAAGCACACGGTGCGGTTATTGCCACAAGCCCTGCCAGGGCGCCGTTCATTGCCATGGATAAATCCGGCTTGCCGAACCTTTTCCAGACCGTTGCCATCGCAGCGATTCCACCTAATGCAGCCGCTAAGTTTGTATTGATAGCAATCCGGGCAATCACTGAGCCGTCCACGACGCCGAGTGTCGAGCCGGCGTTAAATCCGAACCATCCGAACCAGAGTATGAACACACCCAAAGATGCCAATGGTATATTATGGCCTGCGATAACGTTCGCCTTGCCGTCAATTGCGAATTTTCCTTCTCGTGGTTTCATCATGGATGTCCCGACAAGTGCCGCACAACCGCCGACCGTATGGACGACTGTTGAGCCGGCGAAATCGGCAAAGCCCATATTGCTGAGCCAACCGCCGCCCCATATCCAGTGCCCGACGATTGGGTATATAAAGGCCGAGATAAGAAACGAATAAATCAAATAAGCCGGAAATTTCATACGCTCGGCCATTCCGCCGGCAACGATTGTTGCCGCCGCTCCGCAAAATGCCGCCTGGAACAGCCAGAAGGCATAAAGAGGCAGACCATTGACCGTTTGCTCGAGGCCGAATAAGCACCATCCTTTTATGCCGCAAAAGCCGTTTCCATTTCCGAACATCAAGGCATAACCGATAAGGAAAAAGCCCAACGAAGCCATACAAAAGTCCAGGAAGTTTTTAGTCAGGATATTACAGGTGTTCTTGGCCCTGATAAATCCGGCTTCAACCATCCCAAAGCCGGCCTGCATGAAAAAGACTAAAAATGCAGCAAGCAATACCCATACTGTATCAAGGCCTTGTTTCAAATCAGCTATGTTGATTTCATTGCCTGATTCTGCAAAAGCGGGTATTGAAAATATTGCTATCAATAAAAATACTGTTCTGACCGGTAAACTTTTCATTTTGAAATCCTTCATTTTTTTGGCTCACAGTTAAAATTTCTTCGATAAACTAACACCAGCGAAGAAAAAGTCACTATCAGTTCCATACGCATCTGTATCGCGTAAGTCGTTACTGAGAAGCGTTACATAGTGCAGGCTCGGGGCCAACGTCCAGTCTGCGAGCTCTGTCGGGAAAGAAGCTGAGAGTACGAGGTCGTTCATCTTGCTTTGGCCGGTGCCCCAGTAGTACTTATTATAAGAGCCACTGCCCCATCCCAGGCTGAGACCAAGCTCCATTCCGACCGGAATCTCTGGTGTGATTTCCCGTATCTTTTCAACACTGTACCCTGTTCCTAATGAAATATACGTGCCCTCAGCCTCATCCACATCGTGATATACAGTTATTGACGGACTGGCAGGTAAATCAAAGCTGAGTCCCCAATAGACTTCGGTTGTATCGGGTACTGTTGTGCCGTCGGCCGCAGCGCCTGGGAAATCATAGTAGATTAGACCGACAGAGTACCCTATACCTTTGAATCCGGGTAAATCTCCTGAATAGTCCAGTGAGTAATCAAGCTCTGAAAAATCACTACTTCTGTCATTGATATTTGTAGTATCAAGGTTACCCCAGATTGAAGCGGTCAGGTTGCCGTAACTGATATTGAGGCTTGGCTGAAAAACCGGGTCATCGCTAAGATTTTGTCCTCGCCAGATGTATTTACCGAAATAGTCGGCTGTAATCTCAAATTCTATTCTGTTATCAGCAGAGACAATTCTCTCACCAACTATAAAAAAAATGCATAAACCAAATAATGGACTCGTAAACTTTTTCATTCTATACATTTCCTTTTAGTTTTAGTTTGAATACAACCTTTACATATTAACCAGCTTTATTGTTTCGCAATTACTGTGCCATAATGAAATTTATCTTATAAAATAGTTATATGTCCTTGTCCATACAGGACATACAGTAGAGGAGAGGTATAAGACCGAAAATTATATTTCTACAATATTGTAGTTTATAGACAAGTAATCTACAGATATGTAGTTTATTGTAGATTAGATGTATTTTGGGTGGATTT
>CAYWUO010000030.1:0-4050 GCA_964461285.1 uncultured Pirellulales bacterium | reverse complement strand
ATATTTCTTGATTTTATAGCCGAGTATTCGCTCTGTTATTCCAAGCTCTTTTGCTGCAACTCGCTGTTTTCCGCTGGTCTTTTTCAGGGCATCAACGATAAGCTCTTTTTCCATATTGGCAATCGCCTCCGGCATCGAGCTTTTTGCTATTTCTTGTGTCTTTTTAATCATCTGTAGTGATGGCGGCAGATGCTCGGAGCGGATTACATCGCCGTCACATAACAGTACAGCTCTTTCGATGCAGTTTTCCAGTTCTCTTATATTGCCCGGCCAGTGGTATCTTGTCAGCATATCAATGGCGGGCGTGGAGATTCGGAAAATGTCCTTATTGTTTTCTATGGCGAACTTCTCGAGGAAATTGTCCGCAAGGAGCATTATATCGTCCTTGCGTTCTCGCAAAGGCGGCAGATAAATTGGAAATACGTTTATTCTGTAATACAGGTCTTCGCGAAAAAGACCCTCCTCGATATTCTCTTCGAGGTTTTTATTGGTTGCAACAATTATCCTGACATTTGTTTTCAATGTCTCTATTCCGCCGAGCCGCTCGAACTCTTTGAACTGGATTACCCGAAGAAGTTTGACCTGCAGGTTAGGCGGAAAGTCTCCGATTTCATCGAGAAATATTGTTCCTCCGTGCGCAATTTCGAACCTTCCTTGTTTTCTTGCGATGGCGCCGGTGAATGCCCCTTTTTCATGTCCGAAAAGCTCACTTTCAAGCAAAGATTCGGGCAGGGCGGTGCAGTTTACCTTAATAAAGGGCTTATCTGTCCTTAGACTATTATAATGTATGGCGTGGGCAACGAGGTCTTTACCGGTTCCGCTTTCACCGCGAATAATAACAGTTGCATTGCTGTTGGCGACCTGCTCGATTAGGCGATAAACCTCTTTCATTGCATTGCTGCTGCCAATCATATTATGAATGTTGAATCTGGCCTTTAGCTCCTGGCGAAGACGCACGTTCTCATTGCGGAGCTTGTTACGGTCGGACTGAACGAGCTTATTAAGTTTGACCGCCTGTGCTACCATTGTACAGATAACATTAAGCAGTCTGACGTTGGACTGGAAATCGTCTTTGCTGCCAGCTTGTTTGTCGACACTTATCGCGCCGATTGTCTTACCTTCCAGCTTGATGGGAACGCAGAAAAAGGCGATTTTTTTGGCTCTGGTTTGTTTTCTCGACCGGGTTTTGTGCAGGAAGCGTGGGTCTTTGGAAATATCCGGAACGACAATCTCTTTGCCGCTTTGGACGACCAGGCCCGTTATGCCCTCGCCTACTTTGTAGCTGCCCAGACTTTTGGCTCGCTTGCTGAGACCGTGGGCTACCTTGATGTTTATCGTCTCGGTTTCCTGCTCTAAAAGGGTAATGGTTCCTCTTCGCAATTTCAGATGCGTATCAAGCGACTTCAGTATGGACTTCAGGGTCTCTTCGAGGTCGAGCGATTCCGCGAAAGACCTCGATATATCGCCTAAAAGCTGGACCTCTTTTGCAAGTTTTGTCCCCATAACTAACCTTTCGTCAAACGAGTTGCAGTATAGTAACAAAATTGTAGATAATAAGCAAGAAAATACAATTTTGTTATTAAAATTGACCTTGCGATGAATTAAAGCTCGTTGCATCTAAAAGGTAATTTTAACTGCAAAGTTACCAGAGCACAGAGAAATCTCATTAACAATTCTATCATACTGAGCTGCTTGTTCTCCGGACTGTCTGCCGCTGTTTTATGTACCAGTTGACACAATGAGGGCATTTTCACACATAAACTTTCAGCAGGCATCGCTCAGGGCGGAAATCGGGCTCTTTGGGTTGTAAACGGGGATATTGGCTTGAATTGCAGGTTTTGGGCTTATTTAATGAAGAAATTTTATGAATAGGTCGATGTTCGCTGGGCCTTACGCATCCGCCGGCGGTTCTTTTCGGAGGGTTTCTCGTAATAAGCAACGCGCTTCATATCTCTGACCAAACCCTCTTTTTCGCATAATTTCTTGAATCTACGTATCATTTGTTGCACTGATTCACCTGTACGGGATTTAACTTTCAACATAAAAAATCAAGCCTTCCTGTCCTTCTGGATATCACAAAAACCAAGAAAAATACAATACTTTAGTTCGTCAAAAATTGTCTTTCGGATTACTCTAATAGATAGTTTATGTTTTTTCAAGCCGAAAAATTTTCGGCTTTTGTTTTTTAGTACCCAAATGGTCATTTTGGGCTGAAAAAACGCTACGATTAGCCCAAAAAATCTATAAAATTTGCCTAATATTAAGGTTTTATTGAGCGAAACGGGAGAATGTGTTAAAATAGAAAGGAGAAATAGCCATAGAGGAATGCCGATTGAAATGAATTGAAATTAGCCACGATTTTGACCTTGATTCCGTCAAAGCAGGGAGACATTTACGAGTTTAGAGGTATATTAGTTGGAGAAATTGCGTCAGACGCTGCGAGTCAGGAAAGAACGGGCCATTTTGGTGGCTGCGATTCTGCCGTTCACCGATGGGGGAGACGGTTTGGCTGAGCTTACCGCACTGGCGGAGAGTGCAGGAGCGGTCGTCGTAGACAGGTTTCAGCAGAAACTCCGCACTATAAAAGCCGGCACATATATAGGCAAAGGTAAAGTCATTCAGCTTGCACAGCGGGTCAGGCGATTCAAGGCAGATGTCGTGATATTCGATAACGACCTGTCACCGGCCCAGATACGAGAGCTCGAAGAGATTATTAAGGTAAAAGTCCTCGACCGCAGCGAACTAATTTTGGATATATTCGCAACAAGAGCGAAGACCAAACAGGCCAAACTGCAGGTGGAATTGGCACAGTTAGAATATACATATCCCCGGCTGACGCGGATGTGGTCGCACCTGGACGCGTTGGCAGGGGCAGGGGGGGCGACAGCGGCTGGCGTTGTGGGTGGAATTGGTACGAGAGGGCCGGGCGAGCAGCAGCTGGAAATCGACCGGCGATTGGTCAATAAGCAAATTACCGAGCTAAAACGCGAGCTTGTAAAAATCGATAGACGAAGAGTTCGTGAAATCAGGGCAAGAGAAGGGCTGTTTAAAATCTGCCTTGTCGGCTATACCAACGCCGGCAAGAGCACGCTCATAAATGCGCTTACCGATGCAGGTGTATTCGTTGAGGACCGGCTGTTTGCAACGCTGGATACGAGGACGAAAAAATGGTCGCCGGACAGGGGGATTGAGGTGCTTGTAAGTGACACGGTCGGCTTCGTGAAGAATCTGCCTCATCAATTGGTCGAATCATTCAAGGCGACGCTGGAAGAGGCCATCAATGCAGATTTGCTTTTGCATATTGTCGATGTTGCAAATCCTGATGCGCTGAATCAGATTGAATCGGTCAAGAATGTCCTTGCGGAAATCGGATGCGGCGAGAAGGCAATCCTGGAGGTGCTTAATAAGGTCGATGTAGTAAGGAAAGTCAGCGACCTTGAGATGCTTCAAACACTTTATCCCGAAGCGGTGAGCATATCGGCCAAGATGGGTTTCGGCCTGGATGAGCTGAGACAGGCAGTGACAGCGAAGTATAAAGGCGGGGAAATCCTGCTTCGCATAACAAGCAGCCAATCGGACGGCAAGGTGCAGAGCTATCTGCGCGCCCACGGTAAGATTATAAATGAGCAATATCTCGACAACTCCGTTTTGATAGATGCCCGATTAGGCAGAAATCAATTGAACGCACTTAAAAAGCTACACCCGGAAGCCATAGAAACCATAAATGAGTAGATGCGTGAATGAGTGGATGAGATGGTGGTTAGGATGGATTTGCTCGGATTTTCTTGATTTTTTACCTCTCCAAGACTGTAATTTTACGGTATTTTAGTAAAAATGTTGATTTTATCGGTTTTTTTCTTGACTTTTTCTGTTAAATTAGGTAATTTACAGTGTTGAAAAGGATGGTGGTGAGAAGAAGCATTTCCAGCTACTTCTACTAAACACGGAGGTTTTCAAACTAAATGCGTTGAAAGATTTGCGCATTTTGGAGTTAAAGAACGTAGAAATTTTTGGAAGGATAGACGGATGAAAAGCAGGAGAACTTCAATT
>CAYWUO010000029.1:0-16226 GCA_964461285.1 uncultured Pirellulales bacterium | reverse complement strand
AAAAATAACAGGACTGTCGGCTTCCTCCGGCAGCATATCTCTAATCAGGTCAATCTTCTCCCGCACATCGTTGGTGCTTTCATCCATTTTTTCGCCCCAATCGAACCTCAATGTCACGGAAGACAATCCTTCTTTGGAGACCGAAATTACCTCATCAACACCTGATATAGTGCTAAGAGTATCCTCCATCGGCTCGGTTATCAGCGTTTCCACTTCCTCGGGCCCCGCCCCCTGATAGGAAGTCATGACTGAAACAGCCGGTATTTCCATATCCGGCATCAAGTCCAGTCCCAGCATCGATAATGACACAAGCCCCAGAACCACCATTATTATAAATATCATTGCCGTGGTAACCGGCCTGTTTACAGATAATTGAGCGAGCTTCATCCTGTTTTCTACCTTTTAGTTTTTACCCCGTTAGAAATAATTTTTCTAACAGGGTGAAGGTTTAAAGCCCCGTGTGAACTTTCTAACGGGGCGAACTTACACCGACTTCTTCCAATTGCACAACCTTTACCTTCATCCCGTCCATCAAGTAATTCATTCCATTAACTACAAGTTTCTCTTTCGCTTTTAAGCCATCGATTATTTCATATTTATCCGCCTGTTTTATACCAATTTTGACAAAGTGCTTATGGGCAGTATCATCTTCCACCACATATACATAAGGTTCATCTATCCTGCCGCCAAGAACAACGTCCCTGGAGATAACAACTGCATTATCTTTACGCTTTGTGACCAAAGTAAGTCTTGCAAACATGCCGGGTTTCAGCAGCAAATCGTCATTTTTCATACGAATTTCGGCCTGAATAGTGTGCGTTTGCTCATCGAGAACAGGATAGACCGAATACACTTCAGCATCAAATATCCTATCACCAAATGCATCAACTTTGATTCTCGCAGGAGTCCCAACGGCAATTTCTCCCCCATACTTTTCTGCGACAGCAACAATTGCTTTTACAGTTTTCATCTCGGCTATTGTAACAATCCTGTCTCCTTCTCTAATGAGATTTCCCTGGTCAATATGTTTGGCTGTAACTACACCATCAATGGGAGAAACAATCATTGATTCTCGCAGATTTATTTGAGCAAGCTCCAGATTCGCCCTGGCTAAATTAATCCTTGCCGCAGCCAGTTCTGCAGCGGTTACAGCTTTATCTTTACTTTGCTCCGTAGCTGAGCCGCCTTCAAATAACCTGGTAATACGTTTCTTTTCCCGTTCGGCATCGGCCAACTCAACTTCTGTGGCCTGTAAATCCGCCTTCGCTGCAGCTACCTGAGCAAGATAGATATCATGGTCAATAACGGCGAGCTCCTGGCCTTTTCTGACAGCCAGTCCTTCTTCAACAGCAACTACATCACCGCTATCCAGAATAAGCTGTAAAGATTCAATTCTGCCCGGCACCTTTGACGTCACATCCACCACATGGTTTGCCCTTATCCAGCCGGTTACTTCTATCGTCTCTTCTATCGAGCCGGCGCTTACGTCTTCAATCTCAACCGGTACTATCTTTTGCTGCTGCTGGCTTTCAGTGGACTTATGAAAAAACCCAAACCAAAAGGTAATGGCCACAAGTACAAACGCCGCTATCCAATATATAACTCTTCTACCTGCTTTCATTTTGGCTGTTCTCACTTTCGTTTATAAAAGTCGACGAAGCTGATACTTTCACAGTTTTCGATTCGTCATTCTCAATCTTACTATGTGAGCTACCTGTTTCAAAAGTTGTCAGCGTTCCCATTGCTTTTTGCAAATCCAATTTAGCAACGATATGCGAATATATTGCCTGGTAATAATTTGCTCCGGCAGTTGTCAGGGCTGCCTGAGCATCTATCATCTCAACTTGTGTATTTGTCCCCTCCTTGTAACCTACCTCGGCAAGCCGCAATCCTTCTTCTGCTCTGGTAAGATTTAACCGCTGCGATTCGACAAACTCCCGGGCATCCTGAATGCTTAACAAGGCACTTGTCAATTCAAACAAGGCAGTTTCTTCAACATCAATCAAATCAATCTGCGCCTGTTTAACTCGTGCTTTCTGCTGAATAATCTCACCCTCACGAGAAAAACCATCAAAAATCGGCAGTGTTGCCACTACGCCTACCTGCCACATATGGCCCCACTCAAGCTCCATCCTGTTATGCGGGTCGGGATTCGACCAGATATTGTCATAATAGCCACTGATGGTTGGCAAATACCGACTCTGTGCAATTTTAAGTAACTGTTTCTGATATTTTATATCAAACTCACGGCTGAACAAATCTGGCCGGTTACGAAAAGCAGCTTTAACGGCCTCTTCCATTATCGTCTCTGAAGGAACATAGACCAGCTCATCCGACAGTATAAAGTCGCTATCCTGAGAAACACCCATAACCTTAATCAATTGAGCTTTTGCCACGTTTATAGCATTTCTGTTTTGTATCAATTCAGCCTGGAAATTCGATAGTTCCACTTCAGCCCGCAGAACATCAAAACCAGAAGCAACCCCCCCCTGCCGCTTCTGTGTTACATCATTAAGGTGCGCCTCCGCCGAGCGTACTGCCTCATCGCTAATTTGAAGCAAATGCTGATTAAGCAGGACATCAAAATATGAGCGGGACGAAGTATAAATTACATTCTGAACCTCCGCTCGAATCGTCTGGTCGGTGAGCATAGAAAACAATTTGCCGGCGTTTATTGTAGCCGGTATCGAACCACCAGCAAAGAACGGCTGAGTTACCCGCAAACCGACAGAATACGTATGTATATCCCCCATTGTAATTTTCCCGCCGGGGCTATTAGGGCCACCAGGAATACTCATAGATGAGACCTCATCAATCTCCTGCCATTCTCCGGTACCGTCCACCTTAGGCAAAATTGCCGAATAGGATTTCATCCGTTCTCCACGGGCAATTTCTTTTTCCTGAGTGACACGCTGTAAAACCTTATTGTTAACCAAAGCCAGCTTTAAGCAGTCTTCGACACTCAATTCACCACTTATATGGGTTTGAGAGAGTTGCTGGCGTTCTTTGCGGGTTTTCCATTGCCGATAAGCAACATCCCTGGACAAGCTAACATCATTATAAAGCCTCTCACTGCTGACACAGCCAGCCGGCACCAATGCTGCTATCAAAGCAAAACCAAACCAAATTACTTCTTTTCTTGTCAGATTCATATCTTCCACCTGTTAAAACACGCAAGTCACAAAGGCACGCACTGATTTATTGCTGCGTTTTTTCGCCAGCACAAGCTCTAATCCCAGCAGCAGAGAATTCAACAATGTGATTAACTACTTCAGTCAAATCAAACTCGAGCAGTTCCGGATTATCAATCTGTTCAAACATAGTTTTTACTTGAAAGGTTTGCAATAACTGTCCAATGAACGAAATAATTACCAGTTGGGCCTTTGATTTATCCAAAGTTCTGCAGATTTTCAACAAGGCATCAGAAAAGGCGTTCATAGTAGGAATGATAAGCTCTTCGAAGAATAAATTGCCGGGCAGGCGTTTGTCTAACATCTCACGAATCATTAGCTTGGTAAATCGAGGACCTTTTCTTTCATCCATAAGCGAGCCAACGAACGCATTTGCAAACGACCGAAGTAAATCCTCCAGATGCGGCTGTTCACTTTTAGTCATCACATTATCTATGCTTGCAAGGCGGATTTCACGCATATCGCGAAGATTGCGGCGCCAGACTTCGGTATATAATTTATCCTTTCCACCAAAATAATAGTTTATTGCTGCTATATTGCAGCCAGCCTCGGCAGCAATTTCGCGAACACCCGTGCCCTCAAAGCCATGTTCACCAAAAAGCTCTTCTGCTACGTCAAGCAACCGCCCTTGAACAGGTATGTCAGAATCGTTATTTATCTTGTTTTTCACTGAAAATCCCATATCAAAGACCTTAAAACACATGTTTCATACAGAAGTTTAAAACATTTGTTTGAAAAGTCAAGCAATTTTTTGATTTTTTTGCAAAATTCAAGTGCATCTATATCATAAACCTTTGCTTTAAATTAACTTATGTACTCTCCTCACAACGAAAAAATAAAAGGTTAAAAATAACCATTTCAGGAGGAAAATAATGTGGTTTGTAACAGCATATATTGGTGATATTGCACAAATCTGCCGGCTTGCCACAGAAGATAGAAAATACATTTGAAAACAAATAACACAATCGGATTCCGGACTTTGCAAATTTAATCTTTCGTTGAAGGTCTTATTGTTCTTTTTAGTTAGACTTTTATAGGACTATGGTAGGCGATTTGCTCATCTAACATTGATTATTTCTTACTTACATCCATTTTACGGTAATCAATGACAGCATATCTTTCACTGCTGATTGAAATGTTCATCCCGCCGTAACATAAAGAACACATAATTTCCTTGACAAAAGAAGGCCAAAAAGATATACTACTAAAAAGGAGACCGGTGCGAAATACTCAATGGATTAGGTGAACTCCTTATGTTTAATATTTATCAAAGAGGAGAGTGTGATGAAGATTTCAATTCTTCAAGTAAGGTTTAAATCACACCCTCTTATATTCTTTAAGTTGCTTCCCGGCAACTTCGTACTGGAGAATGGTTACGTCAATATTGTTCGGGAGAAAGGTAGTTGTAAAAGAGGATTAAAATGGGTGGGAAAACAAAAATAAGCTTTTGGCTTGCAATATCAATCTCATTGTTAATGATGGAGGGGACAAGTCTCGCGAGACAAATCTTCGTTGACGCCAATGCCCCGGGAAATAACAGGGGGTCAAGCTGGGACAATGCCTACAACTCTTTACAGGACGCATTGGCTGTCGCCTCAAGAGGCGATAAGATTCTTGTAGCCAAGGGCACATATAAACCCGATAAGGGCAGAGGAACCACACCCGGAGACCGTGGAGCTACATTCAAACTGATAAACGGCGTAGTTGTTAACGGTGGCTATGCCGGTTACGGCGAATCAAAACCAGATTCACGCAATATCGATGCATATATAACAATCCTCAGCGGTGATTTGAATGGTGACGATGAACCAAACTTTGTTAACAACTGCGATAACAGCTACAATGTAGTGACAGGTTTTGGGACCAACGAAACAGCCGTACTGGATGGTTTCACCATTATCGGGGGTAACTCCAACGGCAACGGCGGAGGTATGCATAACTATAGAGGAAGCCCCACATTGAAAAACTGTACATTCAAACGAAACTCGGCGCTTTTCGGAGGAGGGATGTACAACGACCAGAGCAATCCTACATTAATTAACTGCATTTTTATTGAGAACTCAGCAGGAGACTCCGGCGGCGGGATATATAATTGCACCAGCAGTCCGAAACTGACCAGCTGCACCTTTAGAAGTAACTCTGCCTTGAATGGAGGCGGGGTATACTGTAAGAACAATAGTAACCCTACACTGACCAACTGTGCATTTCTCGAGAACGAGGCACGAAACAGCGGAGGAATGGCCAACTACATAAACAGCAATCCAACGCTGATAAACTGCACATTTGAAGGGAACTCGGCAAACCATGGCGGTGGGATGCGCAACTATAGCAGCAATCCAAAACTGACCAATTGCAAGTTCATTAAGAATTCAGCCGATGGTGGCGGCGGTGGGATGAACAACAACAGCAGCGAACCAATGCTAACAGATTGTATGTTTATTGAAAACACCACAGCGGGCAATGGAGGCGCGTTAAGAAACTATGAGAGCAGCGCGAAACTGACCAGATGTACCATTACAAAGAACTCAGCAGGACAGTATGGTGGTGGAATATCCAACCGTAAAAACAGCGACTCCATGCTCACCAACTGTATTTTATGGCAAAATAGTGACAGCAGCAGTGAAGTCGAGTCAGCCCAAATTTGTACTTTTAACAGCACACCGACTGTCAACTATTGCTGCATCCAGGGTTGGACAGCTCTATTAGAAGGAAAGGGTAATTTTGATAAAGACCCGCTATTCGTAGACCCGGACAATGGCGACTACCATCTATCGCCGGAATCCCCCTGTATTATTGCCGGCGATGTAACTCAGGTATCTACAACCGATGAGAGAGTCATCATTATGGATAGCAACCAGGTAGATATCGGGGCTGTTGAACACGAAAACCAACGCCTGGTGCCATCCGTATATCCAACCATCCAATCAGCTATCGACGCCTCTTATGCAGGCGATGAAGTTATTATCAGTCCCGGAGCTTATTCAGGTCTCGGCAATCGGGATATCGACTTTAAGGGTAAAGCCATCACTGTCAGGGGTACCAATCCGCAAGTACGCGACGTGATCATTGCCACGATTATCGATTGTGACAACGAAGGTCGGGCATTTTATTTCCACAGTGGTGAAGATGCAAACTCAATCATAAATGGTCTGACTATTATAAACGGCAACGCAATAAGCGGTGGTGGAGTATACTGCAAAGACAGCAGCCCGGCGTTGAAAAACTGCATATTCAGCAACAACACTACCAAGGATGATGGCGGGGGTATGTACAACGATAACAGCAAAGCAACTTTGACAAACTGTATATTTAAAGGGAACCTTAGCTACTACGGTGGCGGTGGGATGCATAACACTAACAGCAATCCGACGATAATTAACTGCACATTTACAGGCAATGAAGCCAAGTACGGTGGTGGGATAAGCAACCGAGAAGGCAGCAGTCCGACGCTTAAATACTGCATGTTCAATAATAACGAGGCGAACGAACACGGTGGCGGAATGAACAACAACGATAGCAATCCAACGCTTACTACCTGTATATTCACCAAGAACTCTGCTAAAGGTGACGGCGGTGGCACATTCAACCAAAGCAGCAATCCCTCATTGACAAACTGTACATTCATCGAGAATGTAGCTAAGGACAACGGAGGCGGGATATATAATTTGTCCGGCTCAGCAACGCTGGACAACTGTAAATTTAGAGGCAACTCCTGCAATTACCATGGTGGTGGGATATTCAATGGCAGAAGCAATTCAACATTAACTAATTGCACATTTAATGCAAACTCTGCTAATAGCGACGGTGGGGGAATGTATAACCGTGAAGTCGGCCCTATACTGATGAACTGCATTTTCAGCGGGAACTCGGCCAGCAATGATGGGGGCGCGATGTTCAATAATAACAGCCCCAAATTAAATAATTGTACGTTCGGTAGTAACTACGCAAGGACGGGCGGCGGGCTGTATAATGACAGCTCCCGTTTTAATTGCAAGCCTACGCTGACCAACTGCATTTTTTGGGACAACAGAGACAGCAGCGATGCAATTGTACCAGCTCAGATATACGGTGGTATACCGGACGTGACCTACAGCTGTATTCAGCATAATGGAGATCCGAATGTGTACCCGGGCAAAGGTAATATCAATGATGACCCCCGTTTCGTTAAAATGGGCCGTTGGATATATCCTGATAATCCGACCGTCCAGGCCAATCCGAACGACCCAAATGCTATCTGGGTAGAACCAAATTATCACCTGCGACCTGAATCACCCTGCATCGATACCGGTAACCCGAGGTCAGACTTTTCGAAGGAACCTCGGCAGAACGGCAGGAGAATAAATATGGGTGCATATGGAAACACATCGGAAGCAACATCCAAAGGCAAAGCGACCAGCCGCTCCTTTAATCCGCCAAACAAAGCCAACGTCAGAAGTAATTTATCTGATGCCAAATGGCAAAAGGATAAATATAAGCACGTACAAAAACAAGTCGGAAGCAAACTTTAAAGGCCAAACAGCTATCCAGTTTTAAGCCTGCCACCCCACAAAGCTCAGCACATAGGGACACCCAGTGACCGTAACACAAACCTACCAGTCAAGATTTAAAATAAATCCCGAGTGATACCAGAGGATAAATCCGCCGTACGTCTGGCGGATAAATATCGAATCCAGAATCTTGACTAACGTCAGATAAATTTAGAACTGAAGATAACATGTGGGATTTCACTTAACTCACCCATTTAATGCGAAAGTCTGATTGTAACATATATATCGAAAATGCCGGTTATGGGGCTTCTTTGAGAGAACTGGCCTGATAAAGATGCCGAAAAATAACCTAAAAATTTAACATAAAGGTTTATATTTTCCAAACAATCGTTAAAATAGTTATAATCGGAAGATATGTACAAAAAAGGTTGAGAATATAGGCATATTATTCGGATTTTTAATTGACAATACTGGAACGCCCGATATAATCGCAATGTAAGGATGGTTGAGTCTGGAGGGCCACACGGAAGTACCACACGTCTTTCTGCTCAAAGAGAATATGTGCACGCTGATTTTAGGATATGTGCACTACAACACAAAAAGTTCGGAGGATATGAAAGATGAAAAAGTTTCTATTATTTTGTGTAGGAGTAGTTTTAGTCATTACTGTTAGTCCGGCTTTATCCGCATACATAGTGGATTTAGGCTCGGGTCTTAATCCCTCTGGTGCTGTTTTGGTTGGCTGGGGACCGGTACAACCAGATACCAGTGGTGGCAATTGGGGAGGCTTTGGCAGCGGTAACGATAATTATACGACACCCCGACCCCCAACCTGGGATTACAAATGTAGAACCGTCTGGGACCCGGGAGAAATGGACGTGGTAAATGCCAACTGGGCTCAGATTATATTCCCGGGTAATATAGACAAGGTTACAATTCGACACCTCGATGGACTTGCAATGGATGGAGTTGGCGGCGGTGATGACTTTGAAGTTTATGTTGACGGCGTACTTTGGGGCAACTATGTTTCTAATCCGGCTACTAATGAATACTGGGAGTTCACGGAGTACACAGGAACACCTGGTAGCACCCTTATGATTGTTTCGACTAACCCGCAATGGACCTCCTTCGGAGGATATGGACAGTTAGGAATAGACCGGATAGTTGGAATTCCTGAGCCGGCGACAATGATGCTGCTCGGTTTGGGCGGTTTGACTTTGCTTAGAAAACGTCGAGCATAAACAACAAGTTGTATTACTAACAAAGGGCTGTAAGCTTTAGGCTTGCAGCCTTTTTTTGTTAGCTCCTTTTTTGAAACTGATAACCAATTAATACTCAGCTTCGATGCCGTGCAGGCAGATTATTCAACAGACAAGCTCAAGTCTTGCTTTTTTCAAGCAAATTTAGTAAAATAATAAGGTAACAAGATGTAACGGTTTCACTAATTGGAGGAGACAAGTATAACAGTGAGACAGGGAAAATCAAAAACCAAGCGATTGTTTTGTCTGCTCGTATTAACAATTACGGTTTCATTGGCCCGGATTGACGTTAAATGTGCTATGCGGACTGTTATGCTTGAGGACATTGATTCGGGCATGACCAGTCCCACAGGACAGTATCGATGGCGGGATGTGAATGACCAGCTATATGCCCAGAGCTACAGAGAGAGCTACGATTATACACAGGCCGATGTGCAGGTGGATTATTCAACCGATACTACCGCACTTTACGGGACACTTTACGCGACGAATCTTAAGCCGAACTTTGCCTATCAACTGAAGCTGGTGGGCGTATCAGGTACCGCTGCCAACGAGTCTATCGGTCTGACCGGGCGCTGGTGGCAGGAGGAATGGAGCGGAACGGCCTGGGGCAATGGACAAAACCTAAATAACAAGGGAGATGGTTCATTTCCAAATCCAAATGATGATGTTTATTTCGCCCGGCGTGATGTCAACGACGCGACCAGTCCTACCGGCAAGCACTACCGATATACCGCCTACCTTGTTTTTGACTACTTTATTACCGACAGCAACGGCGATGCAACTTTTAACTTCAAAGCCAACAGCAGCTATCACGTTCTATGGAAGACATCCCAGCGTGGCCACACCAGCCAGGACGGGCCGCTTAAAACAACCACTTTTGAGGTTGTCCTGCCACACTTTGCTTACGACACATCGTATCTGCAAACATCCGTCAGCGTCTTCGGAGAATGGGAACGGCTGCCGGTCGGCGGAGTGACTTTGCCGGAGGGAACATATGAGGCGTCCATTATCCTGACTGAAGAATCCTTCCACGGCAGCGGCGGTACTTACGCAGGTGCCTGGGCAGCAGCTATGGGAGGAGCAGCGGAGTTTGCGATTTTAGAATGCATAGTGGATTTCAAAGGTTTTGCTCGATTTGCTGAACACTGGCTGGATAGCAGCAGTTATCTGTCAGGTGACTTTGACAATGATGACGACATCGACTTCGCTGATTTAGGTGAGTTTGCCGATGAATGGCTCTATATCTGCCCGCGTGATTGGCCATTAAAATAAAAGTGAAGTTGACCTTTTACTTGATAGGATGAGATGTTATTGTGAATAAAGTGTGGTTTTTCAGGGGGAAATCGCCTTTTTATACAAAAAATGTAAATTTTTAGAATTTATGCAATTTTTTCGTTGACATCGCCACATAAGCAGGATATTATAGGAACAAGTTAAATAAGAGGGGTAGGTAAGAAAGGGTCTATGGAGGGTTCCGCACATCTTTTTTGCCATGGATTAACTGTGCGCACAAGTTTATTTACAGCAAGGATAGTATAAAACTGGAGGAGTAATGTATGAAAAGACTAATAACAATTTTTACAGCAGTAAGCCTGATTCTCATCACAAGCCCAGCGATAGCAGTAGTTTATACTACTGATTTTGGTTCATGGGAACCGGCTGCCTATATTTATATTAACTGGGGACAGCTTGAACCGGTTACCAGCGGTGGCGGTTATGGTGGCTTTGGCTCTGGTGGTGATAATTTTCCCAACTACAGCGACTTTGGACCATATATGCAGGATGGTCTGGGGCGAGACCGCTTCGGGTGAGGGGCCCACAGATAACTGGGCTGAGATTACCTACCCCACCCCCATAGATTCTGTAAACATTAGACATCTCGACGGCAGTGCTGGCGATAGCTTTGATGTTCACGTTGATGGAGTATTATGGGGTAGTTATATCGCCCCTGCACCCAATCCCCCCAAGGTCAGTTCAGAGCAGTGGTTCGAGACTATATTCTCAGGCACGCCTGGCAACACATTGAAAATTACTGTGACATCACCTGCTACAGATTGGCGGACCAATTGGGGACAGTTAGGGATAGATAGGATAGTAGCAATCCCGGAACCAACGACAATAATGTTGCTTGGTATCGGCGGATTAGCACTGCTGCGGCGAAGGAAACGCTGATTCGTATCAAGGGTATTGGTTAACCAATGGTTTTGAATCGATTCGGGGCCTATACCGATTAATTCGGTATAGGCCTCGTTGTATTTAGGATAATGGTATACAGTGCACACCCTACACTTTAGTATCTCTGTTTCGTGTTGACAGGAGAATGAGATTCCTTATCGCCTCGGTATCGCGGGCAGTGAGCCAGCGTTTTTCAAAGTCTTTTTCCTGAGCAATTTGCGCTATAGCCATCAAGGCCCTTAGGTGATAATTTCTCTCGTCTTGGCTTCCTGCCAGAATAAACATTATCCTGACAGGGTCCGGTGCGTGCGGGAAGTCAATACCATCAAGTGCACGGACAAGTAAAATATCAAACTTATTTTCGCCTTCGACTACTATGTGCGGAATAGCAAAGCCCGGCTGGATTACTGTGCCACCTTCGGCTTCACGATGGAGAAATTTCTCAATGAGAACGTATTCGCTTATGTCCAATCTCTTTTCCAATATTCTCGAAGCCTGGCGAAAGACATTTTCAGCATCGCTTTTACCCTGAATATCCAGGATAACACAGTCTCTTATAAGGTGGTCGAATCTGTCCTCGATTATATTGTCACGCTCGAGCAAAATGTCTCGGAGCTCTTTTTCAAGGGTGACAGTTTTTAGCTGCCTGTCGGTAACTCGTTCGACAATGTGCATAGCCGCAGAAGCTCTGCTTACGCGTTTGGAGACATAAAGCCAAAACCACGCTATGCTTAAGGCGACAAATCCGGCGGAAATGAGCAGCGGGACTTTCCCCATATCGATGATAAGAGCGCTATAAGCGATAATGGCAAAGATGTTAATGTATGGATATAACGGCGATTTGAACTTCGGCCGATAGCTTTGTATTCTGCTTTCACGCATTATAATGACACTGGCGTTAACAAGGATAAAAAGAATCAGGATTAAAGTGGAGGCCGTCTTTACAAGCGATTCAATATCAAGAAAAACTATCGCAGTTATCATAAATGCACCTGTGAGCAGGATGCTGATATGGGGCGTCCTAAAGCGGTCGTTGACCCGAGACAAAAGCGGCGGCAGCAACTGGTCTCTGCTCATAGCCATAGGTGACCGCGATGCAGCAAGTAAACCGCCATTTGCGGTGGTAACAAAAGCGGCTATCGCAGCAAGACCAAGCAGTGCAAAACCCGGCTGACCCATAAATTTACCGGCCGCCAGCGATATCGGTAACATACTTTGTGACAATTCCCGGCCATCCACAACGCCAACTGTGATTATGATTACGCTGATGTAAAACAGCGTCACGACAAACCAGGCCAGTAGCATGCCCAACGGTAGATTTCTGCCGGGTTGTTTTACTTCTTCTGCAATGCTGGCAGCTTTTGTCAGACCTCCGAAGCTTATAAAAACCAATCCGGCAGTTGCAAAGACCGCCAGCCAACCTTTCTCTAAAAAACCCTTGTATCGAACGGCAGTAACAGCTCCGGCACCGAAAAACACAAACAAGGCAAGTATCACTAACAGTATCCCCACAAGCAAAACCTGAAATCTGCTTGTTTGCCTGACACTGACAATATTCAGTATCATAAAACCAAAACAACAAAAAATAGCTATTGCCTTCAGGTGCCACTGGACCATTTGCATTTCTACCATTGCCTCGATGAGAACGGCCATTCCAACAACAGCAAATGCACTCTTCAATGCCAGCGAAAACCAATTTGCAAATCCGCCGAACAGACCCCATATAGAGCCCAAACTGCGCTCGACATAGAAGTATGTCCCGCCTGCTCTCGGCATCGCCGTGGCCAGCTCGGCCTTGCTGAATATACTGGGAATTATCAAAATCGATGCGAATAAATAGGATAAGATTACTGCGGGACCTGCTTTTGTAAAAGCAATGGCAGGCAGGATAAATAAGCCTGAACTTATCATTGCCCCTGTTGCTACAGCAAATACATCAAGGCAGCCGAGTTGTTTCTTTAACTGAGCTATCTTAAAACCTTCCGTGGGAATTAAGAATTTAGAATGTAGAATTTAGAAATGTTTTTCAAATAAATTTCATCTCTTCATTCTTAATTCTCAATTTTAAATTCAAAAAAGCAACGCCTTCCTAACCTCGCCTAAAAATGCTGCAATATCACTAATTATTTTATCTCTGTTGCCCAAATTATTCTCAATCAATTCCACTATTTTCGAGCCGATTATTACTCCGTCCGCACCTGCACGGGCAATCGCTGCTGCGTGTTCGGGTTTGCTGATTCCAAAACCTACGCAAACCGGCACATTCGTGAGTTTTTTCAATTTACCCACCAGCTCTCCAATCATATCTGATAGTATATCACGGCTTCCGGTAACACCTAACAGCGAGACAGTATAAATAAAGCCGGTAGTCTTAGACGCTATAACTTTCATCCTTTCCGGGTCAGTATTCGGTGTAATCATAAAAACAGTATCAAGGCCCGCCGATATAGCAGGCGAATATATTTCATCCACATCATCGATGCTCAAGTCAGCAATCAGAATGCTGTTAACACCGGCCTGATGGAAATCGCTGAAAAACTGCGCCACTTCGTACTGATAAACAAGATTGTAATATATCAACAGGCCAATTGGAATATCCTTGTAATCTTTGACCTTTTGGATAAACGTACGGGCTTTCGCTACGGTCATCCCACTTTTCCTGGCGCGAATATCGGCCTTTTGGATTGTGGGCCCATCCGCTATCGGGTCGGAAAATGGTATACCTAATTCCAGAATATCAGCACCCGAATCGATAGCCGCTTTTATTATTTCAAGACTTGTATCAAAATCGGGGTCGCCGATTACAAAAAATGGTATCAATGCCGCTCTTTTTTGTTTTGCTAACTCAGAAAAAACCTGGCTGTACGTTTTCATTAGTTATATACCTTAATCATTTTTCAAGTGGCCTGTGCTTTTCTACAATCGAAACATCCTTATCCCCCCTGCCGGAGAGATTTACTACAACAATCGTATCCTCATCTAATTTGCCTTTCAGATCCATCAGATAGGCGAGGGCATGTGCGCTTTCCAGAGCAGGCAGTATTCCCTCGGTTTTGCTCAGCAGCTCGAAGGCATCAAGTACCTGCTCATCTTCAGCAGCAACGTATTCAGCTCTGCCGGTATCTTTCAGTACACAATGCTCCGGCCCGACAGCAGGATAATCCAAGCCCGCACTTACGGATTCTGTCTCATAAACCTGGCCTTCTTCATCCTGCAACAGATAAGATTTTGCACCATGCAAAATACCGATTCTTCCAACTACAAGTGTTGCAGCGTGTTTTCCGCCGGCCAGACTTCTGCCGCCTGCTTCGACGCCAATTAGCCTAACGTCTTTATCATCCAAAAAAGCAGTGAAGATACCTATTGCATTACTGCCACCACCCACGCAGGCGACAATCATATCCGGTAACTTCCCGATTTGGTCAAGGCATTGCTGCCTTGCCTCGGTGCCAATACAAATCTGAAAATGCTTTACGATTGTAGGATACGGATGCGGCCCACAGGCAGAGCCGAAAAGATAAAAAGTATCGGTAACATGGGCTGTCCAGTAGCGAAGCGCATCGTTAATTGCGTCTTTGAGCGTGCCGGTTCCACCTTCAATCGGGACAACTTCTGCACCGCACAGTTTCATTTTATGTACATTGACGCTCTGTCGCTCGATATCTGTTACTCCCATAAAGATTTTCGTCTCCATACCGAACAAGGCCCCTATCATCGCCGTAGCCAGGCCGTGCTGGCCCGCACCGGTCTCGGCAATAAGTTTGGTCTTGCCCATATATTTGGCTAAAAGACCCTGGCCGAGCGTGTTGTTGACCTTATGCGCCCCGCCATGCAGAAGGTCTTCGCGCTTCAGGTACACCCTGAAACCGACATAGTCGCTGAATCTTTTCGCATAATAAAGTGGGCTTGGCCTGCCAGCATAATCCTTTGAAAGCTGCGCAAGTTCAGCCACAAACTTATCATCTTTGTAGAAACGATAAAACGCCTCTTCCAATTCTTCCAATACCGGTATCAAAACTTCCGGCACATAGAAACCACCATAATCTCCGAATCTGCCCTTATATTTCATAGTGAATTTACCTACCCTCTTAAATGTTGTATATTTTTAAACAATTCTTTCATTTTCTTATGGTCTTTTTTGCCGGGCTCGGCCTCAACACCACTGCAGACGTCAATCCCATAAACTCCAAGCTTGACCGCCTCGGCTGCGTTTTCAGGATTTATCCCGCCAGCCAAAAAAATTCGCTTGCCAATGTGCCCTATGACATTCCAATCGAAGGTCAGCCCCGTGCCGCCGTACTTCTCGGGGTCAAAGGCATCCAACAAGATAGCATCGGTGAAAAAATCATTTACCTTTTCGATGTCTTTTTCGTCTTTTACCCGTATGGCCTTCATAGTTCTGACATTAAGAGAAAGAAAGTCCCGGCAAAACTGCGGGCTTTCATCACCATGCAATTGAACCCAGTTCAACTGGCACTGTCTTATCACCTCCAGGATTTCATCAAACGGCGCATTGACAAACACACCGGCAACATTCACAAAACCGGGCAGCTTATTTATTATCTGAGCTGCCTTTTCCAGCGTTATAAATCTCGGGCTTTTCGGATAAAAGTTGAATCCCAGCAAATCCGCGCCCATCTCGACCGCTGCAATAGCATCATCGTAATTGGTAAGGCCGCAAATTTTAACTTTAACTATTAACATAAATTATCGCCCGTGTCCCGTGAACCGTGTCCTGTTTACCCTTTATTCGATACTTCGATTAATTTTTCCAGACAAGCCAACGCCCCGCCATCGCTGACCGAGGCCTCGGCTAACTTGATTGCAGTTTCGAAATTATCAGCTAATCCCGCTACGATTATCGCTGCCGCAGCATTTAAAACAACAATATCTTTGCGAGGGCCTTTTTCTTTACCATTCAAAATATCACGAATTATTCCAGCGTTTGTTATCGCGTCGCCGGTTTTAAGCTCATCTATTGAAGCACCGGAGATGCCAAAATCAGCAGGGTCCAGTTCCACCGAGGTGATTTTGTCGTTTACAAGCTGTAGAATCCGAGTTTTGCCCAAAATACTTATCTCATCCATACCCTGGCCGTGGACAACCATTGC